>QMMS01000225.1 GCA_003647375.1 Deltaproteobacteria bacterium | reverse complement strand
CTCTACGAGAACCTCATGAAAAAGAAAGGCCGCAAGCCCTTGCATTAACCTGGCAACTAAATAGACAACCCCCGTCATGCCGGACTTGATAAGCCTGCCCCGCCAAGTAGTTATCCGGGGGGCATCCAGTGTTTTTCTGGATTCCTGCCTACGCAGGAATGACAACCTTGAGGTATTTAACTGCCGGAGTAATAAACAACAAACTACTCGTCAAGCTTCATGAAATGTTCGGGTTAGCCTGCAGGCGGCAAGGTCACCGACATTCCCATCAGCGGCCAGAGAACAAATACTGCAAATCCGGTGACAATCATCAAGATGATACTGGCCGGTATGCCGTAAAGAAAAAATTCTCCAGTTGTAAACTGCTTGGAGTCATACGCAATGGCATTGGGTGCGGCACCCACCAACAACAGAAATGGCATTCCCGCCGTGACCAGAGCAGCAAACAGAATGACTTCGCCGGCCACACCCAGGTAAGGTGCGATAACCAGCGCCACCGGAAGGGAGATCGCTATGGCCGCGACATTCATGATGACGTTTGTCATGATCATGACAAAAAAAGCGATACTCATGACAAATACGAACCAGTTGGCTTCCTGAAACATGGCTAGCCAGTTAACCGCCATCCAGTTGGCAGCACCGGTTTGCCAGAGGCAGTTGCCGATGCTCATGGCGCCGGCAAAGAGCAGAATAATATTCCAGGGAATCGATTCCAGGTCGTCCAGGTCCATAATACCGGTAATAAAAAACAGGATCGTGGAAACCAGAATAATGGCGGTTTTGTCAATAGGCGCTAAAGCGGGCAGAAACTGCTTAGCCGCCATAACCAGAATACAGGCCCCCACGATCACTGCCGCTGTGATTTCATTGCGTGTCAAGGGGCCCAGTTCCTTGTTGAGTTTCCTGGCCTTTTCCCTCAGACCAGGAATGGTGGCTTTTTCCGGCTTAAAAAAGACCATGAAAAATCCCCACAATAAAAAGGTCATGAGCCAGCCGATGGGGAACATGTACCAGGTCAACTGAAAAAAGGAGATATCCACGTTCATGATATCCTTGTAAAACCCCAGGGCCACTGCACCACGGGCAGCGCCCAACAGAGTGACGATACTCCCTGCACCGGCCACATAGGCCATACCGATGAAAAGGCCCTTTCCGAATCTGGTTTGTTTGTCGCCTTCCCCATAGAGCGCATAAATCGAGACCAGCAGGGGGTAAATGGTTGCTGCCACCGCCGTGTGCGCCATGATGTGTGACAGGGCAGCCGTAACCACGAAACACCCCAGGTAAATCATACTGGTCCTTTCACCCACAATCACCAGCATTTTATACGCCAGGCGTCGGGTCAACCCCGTCTTGGTAAACACCAGTCCAATCATGATTGAGGCAAAAATAAACATAACCGAAGGCACCATGAAATCCGTAAAGGCATCCCTGGCCGGACGGATCAGGAACATCGCCTGCAGCACCCCGATGGCCAGACTGGTGACGCCGATGGGAACGACCTCGAAAACCCACCAGGTCGCAGCCAGTAAAAATACGGCGATGGCGCCTTTGCCCTCCCGGGTCAATTCAAAATGCTTTTCTATGGGATCTACAGCATCCGGCCAGGCGGGCGAGTAATACACCAGACAAAAAAACCCCAAACCCAAAAAAAGAAATATCATTTTTTTCCAGTCAACATTTTTTTGTTGCATATGATCGGCCGTTGAATCGCTCATCAAGCCCTTCCTCCTTAAAATATTATAGCCCAGTCTGAACTCAATCTCCGTTTAAAATAGGTTCTAAAAACATTCCCGCATCGTATGATACACCGCAGCAAACACATCCGTCAGTCTCAATATTCCGGAAATAGTCCCTTGGCGGAGCACCAACAAAGACTGATGGTTTCCCAGGACAAGCTGATGAATGGCCACATCCAGGCTTGCATTTTCTTCAATGAATTCTCCGTCAGACGGTCTGCGCATATGTTTTTTAACATTTTGTTCACCGGCTTTGCGGCAGATGTCTTCCAGTGGGCTGGCGAACAGATGCTGATCTACCAACATGGATTTCATAAATTCTTTGGTGAATCCCAAATGATGAGATCGTCGGCGATCCAGCATTTCATCATATTTGGGCTCAAGGGCTTTAAGGGCATCCAACTGAGTCAGCTTGCCGACGACCTTGCCGTCTTGATCCATTACAAGGATGGCCCTGTGCCGATAACGGGTATGATCAAATTCCTCCTGGGCCTTTTCCAGCTCCACAACCGCCTCATAAAGTGTAGCGTCTTCAGACACCGTTGCATATTCTGAAAGTGGCACCATCAAGTCCACGACTTTAAATTCTTTCATATTACCTCCTCAAGCATTCACCATTGTTGCGATTGCCGATCTTACCGCATCTACGGCGTCAGATGCCATGCCGCATAGTTCACTATTTGGTCTTCGCTCTTCGAGCTACGCCCCAACAAGAGCGGAACAGCATCTTCCTTGTAGCTACGGCAACCTCGACAATCGCCCAGCTTAGTTATAGTTACGCAAAATGTTCCGACAGGCAGGTCTATATGCCATATTTTTTGAAGGCATCCAATACGTTGTCCAGCTGCTGTTTCTGCACAATCAACATCTTTTCCGCTTTGGCTTCTTTTATCTTTTTGGAAAGCGCTTCGATGTCGGCCGGTTTTTCAAGAAAATCAGATGCACCGAACTTCATCGCCTCGACACCCCTTTCCAGGGATGCATGTCCGGTCAGCAGAATGATCTGTGCCTCGGGGTGCCTGGCTTTTATCTTTTTCAAGACAGCCAGGCCGTCCATTTCCGGTAGTTGAAAGTCTAAAATAACGGCATCAAAAAAATCGCTTTCGATGAACGCCAACGCCTCTTTTGCGGAAGAGGCTGTCGTGACATCCATGCCCCGCAAGCGCATTCTTTCGGACATTGATTCCAGAAAATCTTTTTCATCATCCACAAGCAAAACTTTTGCTTCCATGGTTTTCTCCTTGTATCAGCAATATCGTTATATGTCCTTTTGAAAAATATATGCAAACCCCTGGAGCCGCGGGACGCATTCGGAATATATGCATGACATCCCTATAATTCGGCGAAAGGGTCCTCTTCTTTAGCTTATCTTTTGGTAAAATGTCAAGAAAAGGTGCCGGGAAATGGAATTCGTCATATCTGGAGGGTCGGGGGGGGTGTTATCACTATAGAAGCTGAATTGCCAGATCCGACAACTCGGATCTCTCACCTTTTTCCAGATTGATATGCGCGTACAGTTTCTGTCCTTTCATCTTTTCGATGAGGTAGCTGAGACCGTTGGACTGGCTGTCCAGATAGGGGTGGTCAATCTGGTAGATATCACCGGTGAAAATAAGTTTGGTTCCTTCCCCGGCGCGTGTAATGATGGTCTTGACTTCATGGGGTGTAAGGTTCTGGGCTTCGTCAACAATAAAGAACACCTTCACAATACTCCGGCCACGTATATATGACAGTGGCGTTATAATGATTTTTTCTTCGGACAAAAGTTCCTCGATGCGTCGGCTGCTGCCGTTCTTACCGGAAAACTGATTATGTATCACCGTCAGGTTGTCGTACAACGGCTGCATGTAGGGATCGAGTTTCGAATTGATGTCTCCGGGCAGATATCCTATGTCCTTGTTGCTCAAGGGTACGATGGGTCGTGCAAGAAAAATCTGGCGATAGTGCCGCTTGGTTTCAAGGGAAGCGGCCAGAGCCAGCAAGGTCTTCCCTGTGCCTGCTTTTCCAGAAAGAGTCACCAGCGGGATATCTCTGTCCAGCAGCGCATTCAGAGCAAATGACTGCTCGGCATTCCGCGGCCGAATACCATAACAACTTCTATTCTCGATGCGCTTGATCTGATCCGCCTTGGCATCATAAACTCCCAGGGCGGATTTACTACCGTTCCGCATAATCAAAAATTCATTGGGTAGCAATTCTTTTTCAAAAGTCATCTCCCTGGCTCCAAACGCATAGGGCGTTGTGTACATAAGATCGATAATCTGTTCGGGAAGACTTTCGACAACACGTTTTCCCTTGTAGAGCTCGGCTATATTTTTAACATGATCGGTGGTGTAGTCCTCAGATAAAAGTCCGACAGATTTGGCTTTCATCCGGAGATTGATATCTTTTGTAACCAGTACGGCACGCTGAAAAGACTTGTCGAGAGCCACATGATAGGCAGCGTTCAGAATGTGGTGATCCACTTTGTCTTTTGAAAAATTAGTGGTGATTTTTTGATGAAAGGGTTTTCCGAGTCTAACCGATATGTTTCCCTTGCCGGCACCGATGGGAATACCACCGTTGAAAATACTGTCCCCTGTCAGGGCATCCAGGGAACGAAGGAATTCCCGGGCATTGCAATTAAGGATATCTTTACCTTTTTTAAACCTGTCCAGTTCTTCGATGACCACGATGGGAATCACCACATCATGCTCATCAAAATGGTAAAGGCAGGTACTGTCATGTAGGATGACATTGGTATCGAGAACAAAAACCTTTTTCTTCCCAGAACTGGAAAAGGTGCTTGGAACATTCATGCCGCAACATATAGCATACAATAACTGGTGATGCAACAACATGGAGCGTTTTTGCGCTATGCTGGATCACCTCTATAGCATTTGTCAAAATAACGTTCCGGTTACTCCGAAAAGGGTTGTTCCCTATGCCGGCAAACCCCCATCCTGATATCGCGGAATCGCACTCCCGGTCCTTTTATCGGCTCTCCTTGCAATGTGCTCTTTTTGGTTATAGAATATAAAATGATCGAAACCGACCGGACCATACTTCAAATCATGCTGGAAAAACAGTTTTCACGCATCGAAAAAGAATAAAATGGAGATAAAAATGGAAACAGCCAAAAAGATGGTGGCGGACAAAGGACGCGAAATCGTTTCGGTTCCTGTGGGAACGACCCTCTGTGCCACGCTTAAAGAAATGAATCAAAAAAAAGTCGGCGCCATTCTTGTCACCAGAGATGAAAAGATCATCGGCATATGGACGGAAAGAGATCTCATGCGGGATATCATTCGAGAAAGGTTTGATCTTAAAGACGCGTTGGTAGAGGATTACATGACCACCCAACTGATTTCGGCTCCCCACACCGATACGGTCTTCAATCTCATGGATAAATTCCTAGGGCTCAGGGTCCGACACCTGCTGATCGAAGAAGACGGCAACATTATCGGTTTGGTCTCAGGAGGAGACGTCATGAAATGCGTCATTCATGAAAAGGATACCGAACTAAGACAGCTCAATTCCATGGTGAGTTGGGATTACTATGAAAACTGGAAATGGAAATCTAAAGATCATTGAAAAACATAGAATCATCATCTGGGCGGACTAACCACGGCCTCCCCTTCCAGCACAATGACCGCATTCTGATTCATACAGATTGTTTTCAGTCGCACCTTCTTCTTGTCTATTTTTTCGACGACTTCCACGCGCGCAGTGATGGTATCCCCCATGTGAACCGGTGCTAAAAAAGAGAGGGTCTGCTGCATGTAGATCGATCCGGCCCCCGGAAGTTGTGTCCCAATCACTGCCGATATCAATCCTGCCGGAAGCATGCCATGTGCAATACGCGTTTTAAAGTAAGTATTCCGAGCATAGGCCTCATTGACATGGGCCGGATTGAAATCCCCTGAAATTCCCGCATACAGATAGATATCCGCTTCTGAAAACGTCTTCGAAAATTCAGCGGTATCTCCTAAGCAGATCTGATCATATGTCTTTCCAACCATTGATGACCCCTTTGATTTAATTTATCTCTAAGCTGAGCGTAGAATAAAATCGTATTACGATTTTATTGTCAAGTTCCATGAGATGCCCGGGCTAATTTCTACCTTGACATATAGATCCTATAAACCCTATTGTTGGTGGACGATGAAATTTCCTGTCCTCGGGTGGGAAAAAAATTTTTATGACGGGAAACATAAAACGATGTGTATGATTCTGCACGTCGTACCGATTGGAACATAAGAATGTACAGGGAGTCGACATGAAAAAATATGACATTATTGAAACAGCAACACGGCTTTTTGCCGCCCAGGGTTTTGATGGAACAACGACACTGCAGATCGCGAGGGAAGCCAAGGTCACTGAACCCTTGATTTATTACCACTTTGAGGGAAAGGACGATCTTTTTACCCATATCATTCGCAATGGATTTGAGGCCTACTTTACACGACTGGAATCCCTGAATCAGAAAACATCGACACAGTTTGAAAAAATAGAAAATCTTTTCACCCTCCACTTTGATTTTATCAAAGAACGGCCGGATGAAATATATCTGGTTGTCTGCGCATGCCCTGCCAAGCTCAAGGACACCAAGCATGTCTGCAGACAACAACTCGAGAAGCAGCGAAAGTGGCTCACATCCTATCTAAGAAAATGTATCAAGGAAGGCATGGCAAACGGTGAATTCAAAGAGATGCCGGTTTCCGAGACTGCGCTACTGCTGCTTGCCTTCATCAATGGCATCGTCCGCCAGCGCACGCTGAAATTTGGGTCACGCAGGGGAATGAAAAAGGCGGCCGTGGAATTCTGTCGCAGAAGCATGGTGCTGCAGGATTAGCGGCACGAAAATTTTGACAAATATTTCCCTGCACAGGTAAGCAATTCTGTCTGATTCAGATTTGTTCGCTAAACCCGCGGCAGTTTTTTTCAGGAAGCGTGACCATGACATTTGAAACTCAATTGGTTCCCACTCTCAGGGAAGGGATCGATGTAATCAAGATGGTTCTGTTCCAGGAGCTGAAATCCTTGCTGATTCTGACAGAGAGGAATTCGGCCGATGTGAACCGCCTCACGGGTGCTGTTGTGAATGAACTTTTTAGTGCCACGCATTCAAAGGAGGCCGCCCAAATCTTTAGCCAGGTGAATCGAGATGCCGTTGAAAAAACATCCCGGATGATTTCAAAAGATCTCAACCACCTCAGAATACCCTTGACAGATGCCCTGCGTATTCAATTTCTTTGTGACAGTCACGAAGGTATCGACAGTGCTGCTGTTTTGGAAAGGGCCAAGAAACAGAAGATTCTGATTGTGGAAAGGGAAGTGCCGCTGCCAGGCGCATTCATGAGTATTGTTCGCAGTTTTGGCAGGGCCTATGGGATCCTTAACTAGTGCCCATCCACAAATGGTCTTTTTCCGCGATATCGGCGTTGGACGCCATGATTTAACTCCTCAAAATAGCACGCTATTACTCCGGGTTAAATCTGTCGTCCGCCTTGATCTCACG
>QMMS01000224.1 GCA_003647375.1 Deltaproteobacteria bacterium | reverse complement strand
ATACCAGCCCTGGCCGGTTTTCCGACCCAGGTGACCGGCTTTGACTTTTCTGCGCAGCAAAAGTGGCGGGTACCACCGCCCGTCACCGGTTTCCTGATACATGGACATCAAAGCGCCATAGGTCACATCCAGACCGACCATATCACCAGTCTCAAAAATGCCCATTTTCCTACCGGAAGCGAGTCGCAGTCCCTTGTCAATGTCTTCGACGGTGGCAACACCTGCCTCAACAAGACGCATGGCCTCAATAGCCGATGGAAAATTGATCCGGTTGATGACAAACCCGCCAATATCCCGGTTTACAAGAATCGGTTCTTTTCCAATGCGCCGGACAAAAGCCATGCCCAAAGATAGCGTGTCATCAGTTGTTGCCGTACCGCGAACCACCTCAACAGCCTGCATCATGGGCACGGGACTGAAAAAATGAAGCCCCATGAATTTATTCGGCCGGTTGGTGGCAGCCGCGAGTTCCGTGATGGGGATTGCAGATGTATTGCTTGCAAAAAGGGTTCCCGAGTTGCAAGTCTTGTCCAGGCGCCTGAAAATTTCCTGCTTCAATTCAAAATCTTCAAAAACAGCCTCGATTACCAGGTCAGCACTTTTGCTCGGCACAATGTCCTGAATCGTCTCTATACGGCCGATAATGGTTGCCCTGGTTTCACTCAATGTTCCTTTCTCAACCAATTTACCCACGGACCATTCAATGTTTTTGACTGCCTTTTGCAAGGCTTCATCGAAAACATCATGCAACAGGACATCAAGTCCTGCCTGCGCGCACACTTGCGCAATGCCACTCCCCATGAGACCCGACCCCACAACCATGACCTTCTGAATATCCATACCTACCATCTCCTTTCTTCCTCTTGTCCCACACGGATTACAGAACCACACTTTACACACATTTTCAATAGCTTGCGTTTTTTAATGGTCCAAAAGTTCCTTTTGTGTTAATAAATTCATAATATGAATTTATAGATCGCGACGCTGTCGGTCTATGGGGTATTTTAATTCCTTTCACAAATTAATCGTAGCACAGGGCTTTAGCCTTGCCAGAACAGGTTTCGGGCAGCGCTGAAGCACTGCACTACAGCCTTAACTCAACCTCGTTGAGTAGCAAGTCATTAATAAGGAGAGTCATCCATGAAAGAAAATATAAATATCTGGCGTGACGAAAATGGTGTTCCCCATGTTGAAGCTGAAAACCTGATGGATCTCTATTGGGGCCAGGGCTATGTTCACGCCAGGGACCGGGGAATGCAGATGCTGCTCATGCGAATCCTTGGTCAGGGGAGGCTCTGTGAACTCATCGACGACAGCGAAGAATCCCTTGCCATCGATGTTTTTTTCAGGAAAATGAACTGGTGCGGACATGTTAAAGATGCTGTCAATGCCTTGCCGGAAGATACCCAAGAACTTGTGGCATCCTATACCAATGGCATTTCAACCGCATTTGCCCAAAAAGCCCCCTGGGAACTCAAACTGCTCGGATACACGCCCGAACCATGGAAGGCCGAAGATATCATTACCCTGACCCGCATGGTGGGATATCTGACCTTAAGCCAATCCCAGGCTGAAATAGAACGCCTGCTTATGGAAATGATCCAGGCAGGTGTCCCGCAGGCACATCTCGAAGAACTTTTTCCAGGACAATTGGGCGGTCTTGACATGGACCTTTTGAAAAAAGTCTCTCTACAGGAACGCGTGGTTCCGCCGGATGTCTTGTGGCAAACCGCGGCACCGCGAATGATGGCCTCCAACAACTGGGTCATCTCCGGTGCCAAAACAGCATCCGGAAAACCGATTCTATCCAACGATCCCCACCTGGAAGTCAACCGGCTTCCCAACATCTGGTGTGAAATCGTTCTCAAAATAAAAGATCGATTCGCTATCGGCGCCACCATGCCGGGGTTCCCGGGCATACTCACCGGCCGCAACCGGGATATCGCCTGGGGCGTTACCTATGCCTTTGTCGATGCCATCGATTCCTGGGTCGATAAATGTAAGGACGGCAAGTATTACCGTGATGAAGACGATCAATGGATACCCTTTGTCCAACGCCGTGAAACGATTCTTCGCAAAAAAAATCCCTCTCAAGAAGTGGTCTTTTTTGAAAACGACCACGGCGTCCTGGATGGTGATCCGGAAACAGAGGGATACTACCTGACCACCCGCTGGTCGGCAGGCAAATCCGGAGCCGTTTCTCTGGATCGTTATCTACACATGTGGCACGTGGATACGGTGTCAGAGGCCATGGACACACTCGGCAGACAGGAGAGTGCATGGAGTTTTGTTTTTGCCGATACCAACGGTGACATCGGATTCCAGATGTCCGGTCTTGCACCCATACGACGAGAGGGCGTCAGCGGTCTGGTGCCGTTGCCGGGATGGGACAAAGCCAATGACTGGCAGGGGTTTGTGAGTCATGAGGATCTGCCAAGAGCATTGAATCCCGACCAGGGTTTTTTTGCAACAGCCAACCATGATCTGAATGCCTTGGGCAAGGTCTCGCCGATCAATATGCCCATGGGGTCCTACCGTGCGGATCGTATCAACGACCTCCTCGGCCAAAAAGATAATTTCACGATTGAAAATATGTTCGAGATGCATTTCGATCTCTTTTCGAGACAGGCAGAAACCTATATGGCCATTCTCAAACCACTCCTTCCCGACACCGAACAAGGCCGGGTATTAAGGGAATGGGATCTTTGTTATGACCGGGACTCCCAAGGGGCCTTCCTGTTTGAAGCTTTCTACCGAAAACTCATCTCGGAAACCTTTGGAAGGAATGGATTCGGCGAGAATGTGTGCCAATACCTGTCGGATGAGACAGGTACATTTATCGATTTCTACCAGAATTTCGACCGGATCCTGTTATCTGAAACATCTGTGTGGTTTGGCGGGGAAAGCAGGGAATCGCTCTATAAGCGTACGGTCGAAAAAGCCCTCGACATCCCTGTCAGACCATGGGGAGAATCGAGGAAGTTCATGATGCGCCATCTGGTCTTTGGAGGAAAACTCCCCGCTTTTCTGGGGTTCGACCGGGGGCCCATTACGGGAATTGGCGGCCGTGCGACGATTCACCAGGGTCAGATTTACCGCAGCGACAACAGGGACACGACATTCTTCCCATCGTATCGAATTGTATCCGACCTCTCCATTGATGACTGCCGCTCCAACATCGCCGGAGGGCCGTCTGATCGGCGTTTCTCAAAATGGTATGTTTCAGATCTCGAAAACTGGAAGACCGGGAAATATAAAACCCTTAGTGTCAACAACAGCCGGGAAAGATTGCCGTTTAAGTGATATCTTCCAGGACAAACGCCTTCAACGCCTCATACGATTGGGCCCCCACCAGACGACCGGTCCCGAACAAAAACGTGGGAACAGCGGTGATGCCCAGCTGATGCGCTCGCTGCCAGTCAGCATCAACAGCTTCCCGATAGGTTCGTTCCTTGGCAATCCGTCTGGCTTCATCCGGGTTCAGGGAGACGGAAACCGCGATGTCGAGCAGATTTTCCGTCTTGGCGATGTTTTTTCCATCCGCAAAGTATGCCCGAAAAGCAGCGCCATGGAAGGCATCCCCCTTGCCCTGAGACTCCGCCCATTTGGCCAGTTCCTGGGCCAGTCGACTGTTATAGGTTTTCGTGCGAGTTCCAAAAGGAAGCCCTTCAGCATCGGCGATTGTCTTCAGATGTGCCAGAACTTCTGGAATGTTATAAGGCCGACCGGCAAATAACTCTTCCAGCGTTCTCCCCTCTTCCGGGGTTTCCGGATGTAACGGAAAGGCCAACCAGCGGACGCTGACACCCAGTTCTTTTTTCAATTTTTCAATACGACCTGTAATGATGTAGCACCACGGTCAGATAGTGTCTGAAAAGATTTCGAGCGTCATTTCTGCTTTCATATTATTTCTTCTTCCTTTTTATAAACGCAATATCGTTGACTTAAAGGCTCCATGTAATGTAGCGCAGGTCTTTAGACCTGCAAAATAGGGGTACGAACAGAGCTTTAGCGCTACGCCACAATAGACTCAGCAGGGCTAAAGCCCTGCGCTACAGTTATTTTTCCCTAAATTAAGCGATTGTCGAGGTTGCCGTAGCTACAAGAAAGATGCTGTTCCGCTATAGTGAACTATGCGGGATAGAATCTGACGCCGTAGATGCGGTAAGATCGATGCTGTAGAGCAATTTTTTACCATCTCAGATATAGGGTTTTAGATCAAGCCCATCTTATGATATGGTCGGCGGATAAATTATCATGAAACCTCCAACCACAAAAAGAATCGGCAAATTAGACCATGATGACAATTAACAAAAAGAAACTTCAAAAAATTCACACAAGAAGTATCGATGTGGCCATCTATGCCTGTGAAGACGCCGCCATTGTCGTAGAGGGACAACTGAAAGACGATCGCCTGATCGATTCCTATCGATCCGGTGGCGATGTTATACCGCCCGGTGTCGTTCACAACATGATCATCCGCATGAAAGTCCGGGGACCCGGGCTCGTCATTGAAGACATCGATGTTGAAATGCCAACGGTTCCCAACGATGGTTGCCTCGAAACACGCCAATCCCTCGAGCCCATCAAAGGGATGTCGATTGTGTCCGGCTTTACCGTAAAAGTCAAAGAGCTCGTGGGCGGTGCAAAAGGGTGTGCCCATCTTGTAGCGCTCCTGATGGCAATGGCGCCGGCGGCTGTACAGGGTGCCTGGACTGCGGCCACCCGACAGCCAAATGATTCCCAGGCACTCAAGGCCTATTCCCTGGAAAGATTAAAAAACACCTGCTATGTCTGGCGCTCCAACGGACCGGCATTTGCGAAATACAAGGAATCGATAAAAGAATAGGCACCCGGTCCAGAGGGCCCGGCTCTGGCTATACTTTATGAGATTTGCAATTAATATAATCAATTATGATAAATTATAAATCCGAATATCGAAATACGAAACGGTTCGACAGGCTCACCGCCCTGAGCAAGGTCGAAGGGCAAATCCAAATATCAAATGCTCAAATGATTTAAACATAGCTTAACTTGTATCTCCAAGGTCTTGTTTTGATCATTCGAATTTGGATCATTAGGTATTACCCTTCGACCTTGCTCAGGGCGGTGAGCTAGTCGAACCGTTTAGGATTTCGAATTTCGTGCTTTGGATTTAAGGAACTACCGTGGTTTTAACTGGAATTAAGGAGGTACACTTTGGGCCCATTAAACGGCGTTAAAATCATAGAAGTCGGTGGCATCGGACCGGGACCTTTCTGCGGCATGATGCTCTCGGATATGGGTGCGGATATTATCCGCGTGGAGAGAAAAGGCGGGTTATCATTGTCTGAGTCCAAATATGATCTCCTGACCCGAAACCGAAAATCCATTTCCATCAATCTCAGGAAACCGGAAGGGGTCCATACGCTGCTCAAGATGTTGGAACAGGTGGATGCCCTGCAAGAAGGGTTTCGTCCGGGTGTTATGGAGAAGCTGGGTATCGGACCCGATGTCTGTCTGGAGCGAAACCCCAGACTCGTTTACGGCAGGATGACCGGCTGGGGACAGGAAGGGCCCCTGGCACGTGCTGCCGGCCACGACATCAATTATATTGCGCTGTCCGGCGCGTTGCACACCATCGGTCGCAAAGGTCAAAAGCCGGTGCCCCCCTTGAATCTTGTGGGGGATTTTGGCGGCGGCGGTATGCTGCTGGCTTTTGGTATGGTCTGCGCATTGTACGAAGCCCGGAAATCGGGACTAGGGCAGGTAGTGGATGCTGCCATGACAGACGGCTCCGCCACACTCATGGCCATGATATACGGACTCAAGGCCGCCGGCCTCTGGACAGACAAGCCGGGCACCAATCTGTTGGACACCGGTGCTCATTTCTACGACACCTATGAAACCGCAGACAATAAATTCATCGCCATCGGTGCCATCGAACCCCAGTTTTACGAGCTTCTGCTGAAACTCACCGAAATCGATGATCCGGATTTTCAGAACCAGCTCGATTTTGCCCAATGGCCTCAGCTGAAAGACAAACTTTCGATTGTGTTCAAGACAAAAACCCGGGAGGCATGGTGTGAGATCATGGAAGGCAGCGATGTCTGCTTTGCACCGGTGTTGTCCATGTCCGAAGCACCCGAGCACCCCCACAACAAGCAACGAAAAACCTTTATTGAGAATGAAGGTGTGCTCCAGCCGGCCCCTGCCCCTCGTTTTTCAAGGACCGCACCCGAAATTAAAGGTTCGCCACCCACCCCCGGACAAGACACGGAAAGCGTCCTGGCTGATTTTGGTTTCAGCGGCCGGGAGATCGAATCACTAAAGTCATCCGAAGCCATCTGACCCGATTAGTTATTTTACGTGGTTGAGAGGTGGTCAATGAAAATTCTTTATTCCAATGGCGTCTTTAAAAACTGGACCTGGATTATCATTTTCTCCATTGCTTTTGCATGGGTCGAGAGCGCTGTCGTTGTATATCTCCGAGAAATTTACTTTGACGGCGGCTTCAGTTTCCCCCTGACAATCAAATGGGAGGGCGGTAAACATGTTTTCGACCCACTGGTTCGCATTGAGTTCGGTCGAGAAATTGCCACAATAATCATTCTTATAGCGGTGGGGTGGATCACCGGAAGAAATAAATTTCAAAAATTTTGTTTTTTTATGGTTGCTTTCGGAATGTGGGACATATTCTACTACATCTGGCTGTTCGTTATGGTGGGCTGGCCCGAAAGTCTCATGACATGGGATCTTTTATTCTATGTGCCGTTACCCTGGGTCGGTCCGGTCATAACACCCATATTGATTGCAATAACCATGGTGGTGGCAGGTTCACTCATTATCTATTTCGATGAAAAGGGGTATGAGATACGCTGGCGTTGGTATGATATGGGCATTGAGCTGCTTTGTGCTCTCATCATGATTATCGCATTTTGTTGGGACTGGAAAAATATTTTACAAATCCCCGGCGAAATCAAACGATCAGGGCTTCCGAACCCTTTTGCCTGGTGGCTTTACCTGCCCGGCTATTTATTCTCAATAGGTTATTTTATTTTGCGGTTGAGGCAATCGATCACTTCAAAACGCCCTGCGAATCCCCATTCCTTCTAAACCCCATAGTTGCATAAACAACATGGCAAATTATAGATAATAAGCTGTTATTATATACAATACCGTTGCGATAGCGCCTATTTCTGGATATTCCCCCAGGTGAACTCTAAGGATGGCGTCGATTTTGCCATGTTGTTTACCCTTGCGGGAAAGCCGGAGAACTTCAGATCCTGCGTTGCTGAGGGTTCGAAGTAAAAAACTACGACTTGACTT
>QMMS01000223.1 GCA_003647375.1 Deltaproteobacteria bacterium | reverse complement strand
GGGCCTGCAGTAATTCGAGTCGCAGGCTAGTGGCGACCCGCGCGATGGTATATCCGATTTGTTTGTTCACCAGCAACATTAATCCACTTTTCAGTGTGATGGTGGCGACAAGGATGATCAGGAGTATACCCAGGGTTGGTGTAATACCCAGAAAGGCAAAGCCGTCTGCAACCATCCGTTCCAGCGTGGAAGTAGAAGCACCATTTTCAGCAGCGGGAACCGACCCTGCACCGGTGGAGCTGCCAATGGTAATGCCGATGATGGGCAGGAGCATAGTAAGTCCGAGGCCTTCTATCAATCCCGCCAGCAATAATGCCAGTACCATGAGGATGCTGTTGAGCGGATAATCTCGGGCAAATCTTATTAGAAGACGCATGATTGTATTTTAATCGTTTAACCCTTCTTTTCAGACTGGTTTGGCGCTGGTCGTCGTTTCTTTCACGACTGTAAATGCCTGGCAGATCCGATCCATCTGTTCCGGCGTGTGGCCGGCGCTGACACTGCTGCGCAGCAGATAACTGCCGTCCGGCGTGGCGGGCGGAAAAACCAGATTGACGTATACACCCTGCTCTATCAGGCCACTCCAAAGGGCGAAGGCTTCGTCCTTGTCTTCCAGTTGTACGGCAATAATGGGACTCAGCTCCGGCCCCGTTGCGAAATCCAATTCCTGTAGTTTTTTATACAACCTGTCGGCATTGTCCCAGAGACGCTGTTGCAGATCGGGTCTTGTTTGCATTATTTCCAGTGCCTTCCGGGTGGAGGCAATTACCGAAGGTGACGATGAAGCCGTGAAAACATATGGGCGACTGGCGTATCGGACCAGGTTGAGCTCGGGATGATTGCTGACGCAAAAACCGCCAATGGCACCCAGGCTTTTGCTGAATGTGCCGACTACGAAATCGACACTACTAGCCACACCGGTCTCCTCGGCCAGTCCCCGTCCATTGGCACCCAGGACACCCAGGGAGTGGGCTTCATCCACCAATAGATAGGCCCCATATTTTTCTTTGACGGCGACAATATCTGCCAGGGGCGCTCGATCCCCAAGCATGCTGTAAAGACCTTCCACCACAATCAGGACATTGGCGTTTCGTTTTTCAAGGCGTCGCAGCCGTTTTTCCAGGTTCTGAACATCGTTGTGGCGAAAACGATGGATTTCTGCACCTCCCATTCGGCAGCCGTCATAAATGCTGGCGTGGCAATCAGCATCCAGCAGAATGATTTCACCGGCACCCATCAGGGTGGAGAGCATCGCCAGGTTGGCGACATAGCCGGTGGAAAATACAATTGCCTCCTGACAGATGAAAAATTCAGCCAGCTCCCGCTCCAGTGCCACATGGCCTGAAAAGGTCCCATTGGCCATTCTTGAACCGGTGGTACCGGTACCTTCTTTACGGGCGGCATCACAAGCGGCTTCAATACAATCGGCATCAAAGGAAAGGCCCAAATAGTTATTGCTGCCGGCTAGAATCATGGGACGACCGTCTACTATGGCCTCTGTTCCAGAAACAATCTTTTGCATTACGATATTGAAAAAATGATTACAGCATTGCTCCATTTCCTTACGGGCCTCGGCCAGTTGCTGGAATTTATCAAAAATAGTCATTATCATTCATCCCCGTTTAGTTCTTGTATCTGTAATACAAAGTCTTTCACGGTGCGCACATCCGGCATGATATTTAAGGGTATGGAGATATCAAAACGGTCTTCCACCAATTCCAGAATTTTCATGACTTTCAGTGAATCCAGGTCCAGATCGGCGACCAGATCCGTATTTTCATGGATATCCTGCTCTGGTGGAACGAACGATCCTATCGTTTGCTTGAGCTCTTGAAATATATCATCATATTCATTACCTTTCATTCGATAGCCTCCTGATTTTACGTTTTTAATTCCCGTCCTAAAGTTTGTCGCAGTCCCTCCGGTAACAAGACACGAGGTGTCCAACCAGTGGCGCTGTTCAAAGCGGCGTTATCACAAACCCAGTTGGAATGGCTCAGTTCACGCACTTTGCCGGGGGTCAGCATGGGTGCATAGCCCAAAACCCGGGAGACAGGCAAATTCAATACGGCCACCAGTCTTGCCAGAGCCATCGGCATTTTTATGCTGACCACAGATCTGGTGCGCAGATGTTTAAACGTATCGATAACATCGTGCCATGAATAGCCCCCGGGATGACCATCGTGCAGCTCAAAGGTGTCGGACATACGGCAATTGCAATTCAACCACTGAACGACCGCTTCAGCCAGATCCTTCACATAGAGCAAGGAAAAACGGGCATTGCCGGAACCGAGTACCGGTGCGATGCCCTTTGCCATCCATTTAAAGACCGGTAGCAATTCCCGATCGCCCGGACCATATACGGCACACGGGCGATAAATGGTCCAGGGTAGTCGGTCTGATTTTTCAACCAGCACCTTTTCCCCCAACCTTTTACTGGCAGCATAGTGCGACAGGTGCGGTTCCCGGGCTGCCAGTGATGATATCAACAGAAAACGCGGTGCTGGTTTTTGGGCGGCCGCCGAATGGGCCAGGCGCGCCAGACCGTCGAAATTGACCCGATTAAATTGCTCACGCGTAGCACCGCGTACCGCACCAGCACAATGTACCACAGCCGTTGCCCCCTCAACTAAACGGCGCAGACTATCCAGATCTGCAAGGTCACCTTCAATCCATTTAACAGCCAGATCGGCCGGCCGTTTCCAGGTTGATGCCGGGCGGATCAAAGCCTGAATTCTGCACCCCGTGGTTGCCAGCTGTTTTGCTAATTCCGCACCGACAAAACCCGTCGCTCCTGTCAATGCAATCACTTCAGACATGTGATTTTCCCGATAGCATCATTTGACTTAGATTTGAACATCAAGAGCGACATTTATAGCTAAATTTGGCAAACACGATTCCTCTACTGATCAGCCTGACGGTTTGATCTGTTTGTAAATGATTGCTTATATGTTTTTATGGTAATAAATGCAAGGCTAGACGGCCCGCCGACGGAGCGTCGCATCGTAAAGATCCTCCGTGGGGCCGCTGGAGCGCTCAGCAGCGATTCGTTCAAGATACCCTTTCTGCGCTCCCGAGCGAGATAGTTTTCCAGATGTCGTTCTATGTAAGGTGTTTCGGGGTACCAACTCTATCAGGCAGTCAATGCCGAACTCCTCTCGGATTTGGCAGTGTATTCGCTCCCGCAAGTCGGCGCGTTTGTTTTCGTCGGATTCACGGCACTCGACCATCATAACGGCCCGTTCTTCTCCATTGGCATCGGTTATCGAGAAGGACGATGTGTCTCCGGTGCGTACCTCGTCCTGTTGCTCTGCCAGATATTCAAGGTCCTGGGGCCAGATATTGCGACCGTTGAGAATAATCAGGTCTTTTTCACGGCCTGTAATCACGATGCTTTTGCCAACCTGATACGCCAGGTCTCCTGTATTTAACCAGCCATCGGGGGACAAAACTTCGCGGGTGGCAATGAGATCCCCAAAATAACCGGACATGACACTGGGACCGCGAACATAAAGAGTGCCACAATGCCGTTCAGGTAAAACCTCTCCCTGCTCATTTCTTATTTCCACTTCATACCCGGGCAGTGGTGCACCGCAGTTGGTAAAGCTGGTTGAGCGTACGGTTTTTCTGTCCTGGGAAGGATGCAGCGGTATGGCCCTTTGCTCTGTTGCCAGTGTGTCGGTATCCACATGGTCGACATCAATTCCCTGACCGAGAGATGAAAAAGTTACCGCAAGAGAGCACTCAGCCATTCCATAGCACGGTATAAACGAATGTCGATCAAAGCCGCTGGGGGCCAGAAGGTCGGCAAATTTGTCGAGTGGTTCGGTACGAATCGGCTCTGCCCCGACACCTGCAACCCGCCAGGAGCTGAGGTCGAAATTTTGAACTTCTTTTTCACGCACGCGCCTGGCAGCCAATTCGTATCCGAACGGCGGGCTGACGGAAACGGTGGCTTTATTTTGTGACATCAATGTCAGCCAAAGCCGGGGGCGCATGGCAAAATCCCGGGTACTCAGGTAGTCCACCGACACCTGGGCCGCCATGGGGGCCAGTACGAGGCCGACGAGACCCATATCGTGATAATAGGGAAGCCAGGATACTGCACGATCTTCCGATCGAACATGAATACCATGTTTAACAATGGCAAACAGGTTGTTCAACACAGCTTTCTGGGTGATCATTACACCTCGCGGAAAGCGGGTGCTGCCGGACGTGTATTGCAGGTATGCTATCTCATTGGGTTCCGAGGGTTGCAAATGGGTACTGGATTCCGGAAGGTCATAAAACTCCTGCGGACTGCCAAGAAAGCGCATTTTCAGATCCTGGGCGGCTTCCTTCAAATAAGGAAGAAAGCCCTTGGGCGCCATGCCGATATCGGCCTGACAGATAGAGAGGAGCCTCCGTAATTGCGAAACGTATGCCTTGCGTCCACCCAGATGGACGGAAGCCGGCAGCGGTACGGGTATTAATCCGGCGTATTGGCAGGCATAAAAGAATCGCATGAAATCAGGGTCGGTATCAGCCACGATCGCCACCCGCGAGCCGCGGCTTGCCCCCAGATCAATCAGGCGGCGTGCCAAGGCCTGCGCATCTCTTCTCAGTTCTGCGTAGGGCAGCTTGGCATATAATTTTACTCCTCTGGTATAGTAGTTATAGCCTGTTTTTCCCAGAGCTGCATAATCGAGCGCTTCCGCTAGCGTAGAAAAATCAGCAATCCGTAACGGCAAACCACTTGCTGCAGGTGTAGCATCCATAGCAACTATAGCCTCCTATATGCAATCAAGTTTGTGACGCGTCCTTCCATCACCGAAAGCACCCCGCCAACCGATCGCCTTAGATCAACCCTGATCTATTGTGTTTTTGTTTGTTAATTCCAAGTCATATACAAAGATGGCTTTTACATGATTTAGATACAAATGTCAAATGCTGGTTAAATTAATCATAAATACCGAAGAAATCAAGTTTGTTTTTCAATAATAATTTTTTGCACCAATTTCCAGTCGTTGACCGAATCGACATCCACAGCGGCTTCAGCAAAAGGCATGATAACGGAACCCGCTTTAAATCCAAGGCGCTGCGATATGCTATCCAAGGCTTGATCCAGTGACAACCTCCCCATCAGGTAACGTAAAACCGCTACCCAACCCAATTTTTGAATCATACGCAACGGTTTTTTGCGCTCGGACTCTACCTGCCGCCAGAAATCTGCTGCCAGGCGTGCGCCCGGGGTCAGGAAAGCGAACAGGTTGCACCCGCAGTATCTACCATCCTGCAGACGCGTGGCGGTTCTACGGGTTTCAGGGTAGGCTTTCATCACATTTTCATACCGGGCAACGCCGACAACCACATCGCATCCCGTGGCCCTTGCCTCGCTGCAAAAATAGTCTACCATCCGTGCGTTCAACATGGCGTGATCCGCAGTCGTCAATAAAACCGGAATGTCTTTCGGCAGGGTTTGTAAAACATGATAGGCACTTGAACTAGGCGTCTTCCGGTTTTCAAACCAGGCAACTTCCCCCGCTGCAATCATGTTTCGGAGGTCAGAGTCCCGGTCTACAATGGTTTTAGGTGGTCCGCACAAAATCCTCTCATTAATTTCCCGGGAAGCATCCAGAGCATTTAAAACGCGAAAAACCATCGGGATGCCGCCAATCGGTGCCAGGGATTTACACGGGACTCCGGCTGCTTTGGCAACTGGATCATCGGGGCCGCGGTCGGCGGCCAGAACCAGGGATGTAAATTTATCTTGGTTTTGAATCATTGTGTCATTTGTTTGCTATAAATTCGGTATGTTTTATAGGCCCGGCCGCCAAAGGATTCAATCATGGAACGCATTCCCATGTTGTCCTCCAGGATCCAGGAGAGCTCCACTTCTTTTATGCCGCGATTAATGCCATGTTGTTGGGTGCTGCTGATTAAGCCGAATGCAAGGGCTGCCCCCATGAGGCTGCCGTGAAAACGGCAACGAACACCCATTAGGGGAATTCGTGCTGATTTCGGGTATGTTACTTTAAGCCGCCATAATAGTTTAAGCCAGCCAAAGGGTAAAAGTCTGCCGTTTAGATCCCGTATGACCTCATTCAGGTTCGGCAGAACAACAATAAAGGCGGCCGGGTTTCCATCTACTTCGGCGATTTTCACAAATTCTTCGTCGGCCAGTAATTTTAAATCTTTACCCAGGTGATCGAACTCCTTATTCGTGAAAGGGACATAGCTCCAGTTCTGTGACCAGGCATCATTGAAAATATCCCTAATTATCTGTAACTCATCAGAAAATTTTGATATATTCAGTTTCCTGATGTGAATTCGGTCCTTGGACCTTGCCATAATGGATTTAGCCGCCGCCGTCATCTCAACATTCGATTTTATGATATAAGCCAGCAGGTCTTTTTCCTTGTGGTAGCCGTTTTCTTCAATTTTATCGCCGTAATAGGGGCACGCATGGCCCATCATCATAGACGGTGGGGTGTCAAAACCATCCACCAGCAATCCCAGTTCCTGATTGATGGACAGGTTAAAAGGGCCGTAGATCCGTTGCATTCCCTGGTTGCGCAACCATGTTTCCGCCGTGCTCAACAAGGTGCGGAAGAGCCGGTTATTATTTTCTGCTTCCAGCATCCCGAAAAACCCGGTGGCATCCTGATAACGGTCTATGTGCAACTGGTCGATTTGAGCGCTGATCCGGCCTGCCGGTTTACCGTTCCGATAGGCTACCCATGAACAAAATTTTGCATGTTCAAAATAGGGGTTTTTGGAAGAAAGATGCATACGTCGTTCAAGCAGCAGGGGCGGAACCCACATGGGGTCGTTGACATAAAGCGACCAGGGAAGGCGAATAAAATCATTTAAGGTGTTACGGCTCTTCACCTTCACGACTCTTATTGCCTCGTCGGATTGTCCGGATTGACGGTCCGATGGCTGCTTCGTAAGGTTCATGCAACTGTCCTCAGCTTGATTCAATGGGGGCGTGTCGCGCCCAAATAAAGATTCGGGGCATGATACACGGGCAGTATAACGAGGTCAATATTAAAAATGCACGTTGATATTATGAGGTTTTTTAGATATTAACTAATTATTAACAATGAACTCTTTACAAAAAAATATAATTTTGTATTGTAAAGAGTTTTCGGGTAACGTGTAATTTATTAACTCAACTTTCGGGGTTCAGCGAACGCGAAATGAATAATCCCTTGGCGCTTTGCGAACTCGCCGCAAGGACTCCTAACATCAGCGCTGGCCATATGGTTAAGCAGGCATGCTTCAAAGTGACCGGGTTTTCATATTGGATTTTCATTGTCATGCGCTGATGTAAGGATCCCTAAGCGCCTCAAACAGCACAAATCG
>QMMS01000222.1 GCA_003647375.1 Deltaproteobacteria bacterium | reverse complement strand
CCCGTCGTAGCTCGAAGAGCGAAGTCGGACTTGTCCCGTCGTAGCTCGAAGAGCGAAGTCGGACTTGTCCCGTCGTAGCTCGAAGAGCGAAGTCGGACTTGTCACGTCGTAGCTCGAAGAGCGAAGTCGGATGAATTAACCTGGTAGAATATCCAGGAAATGATGTTTTTCCTAAGATATTGGTTATAATAACAACCCATTGATTATCCTTTGCCATGTTGTTTATGCAACATTGGGGTCAACTCTAATTCTCGAGCATATTCGGAGATAATTCGAAATATCTAAATGTGTAAGCTACAAACGGAAATCAATACCTCTGAAAGCACTAACCGATAGTTGATTTGATCAAAAATAGATGTGATATCAGTATATTAAGTTTAATCATAAAGTCTAAGCTCGGCGCCTATCGTCAACAGTGATGTAATCTTTACAACTTGACATAACTGCCATGTTATTGATTATCGAACCAAGTTATTTATTTTCTACTCGTACTTTATAAAACTCAAATATTGGGCATAAATATTCTCGAACACGAATTAATCAAGGATGACTTTGGTAAGAATCAGAGTATTTATGCGCATCAAAGATAGATTTGCATATATCAATATACTGAAAAACCATTAAAAAGAATGTATTGGCAAGCTATATGCTGTTTTGACAACATGCGATTCGTACGATACGCAAAAAATACATAATGAAAATAGCCCACCGGAAATAGATAAAAGATTGGTATTCTATCACTACTTACACCTCTTTTTAATTAACCACTATATGTATGGCTTTCCTTCCTTGTTAGCCGTTTCACCTCAGACTGAATAATACTGGAATCATTCTGGAGTAATAATCGATCTGCCTTAATGGGACTCTGTTGGTAACAACACGGCACACAATTATTACACCGAGACGGCACACCACATTTCCAAGGATTCAAGGAACAAAAAAGTTTGTCGACAATTATTTGCCACAAAAATATATGATAATTTATAACATATTGTTTTTTCAATAATTAAAATTTCTTGACAAATAGCTTGCGCGCTTATATAAGTTTAATTGTCGACAATTTAGACGTCTATTTATTTCTTTGACGCGAATAATCGAAGGGATGTAGTGTCCGGTCAAGTTGTGATTTTCGGAGAATGAAATGAATTCGAAAAATTCTCATAAATCATAGCAATCCTTAATTTTTACCCTTTGCTTATTCTGTTGTCATACAACCGCAAGGCAATTCAACGTTATTACCCACACCCAACTAAAGGAGGTAAAGTATGAATAGAGCAATCAAATTTTTTTGTTTTTTTGCAGCCGTTTTTTTGGCTTTCCCAGGACAACAGATCCTGGCGGCCGACGAAGTGCCTTCTAAAATACGCATTATTGTACCCGGCGGCCCCGGTGGCGGCTGGGATACCACCGCACGCGAAACTGCCAAGGTTCTTATGGATATAGGATCGATCAAAGCCATCAATATCCAGAACATACCCGGTGCCGGAGGCGGTAAGGGGATAAAAACACTGATAAACGAGGGCAAGGGGAGGAAAAACCTGATTCTGGTCAACTCGACTCCGATTCTTCTGAGACACCTCAATAAAACTTTTCCGGAATCCTTTAGGGATCTGACGCCACTAGCTGCAACCATCGCCGACTTTCAAGCCATTGCCGTTCGTGTCGATTCTCCTTATAAAACTCTCAAGGATCTGGGTGATGCCATCAGGAAAAACCCCGGGAAAATCGCCATCGCCGGCGGTTCTTCTCCGGGCTCCATGGACCACCTTTCAACGGCCATGGTCTTTGAAGGAGGCCAAATTTCCTGGAGAGACTGGAATTACATCCCTGCCGCCAAGGGCGGCGGAGACGCCATGACCATGCTGCTTTCCAGCAAACACATTGCTGCGTTGTCCACCGGGGCTTCCGAGGTGATCGGTCAGATGGATGCGGGTAAAATCAGGGTGCTGTGCGTTACTTCAAGCAAACGTTTGGACAGCTTAAGCGACGTTCCAACGGCCATGGAAGAAGGCTTTGATGCCACCTTCACCAACTGGAGAGGGTTTTTCGGACCTCCGGGGATGAAAAAGGCCGTGCGGGATGCCTATGCTGGCAAGTTCGGCGATATGCAGAAAACGTCCCAGTGGGAAGCGGTCCGCGCACGATACGGGTGGGCCAACAACTACATCCCGGGTGATGACTTCTACGCCTTTCTGGAAAAGGAAGAGGGTAAGATGAAAACCATGTTGACCGACATGGGTTTTATCAAATAGATCACCGTTTCTTCGTCCGTCGGATTTTCCAGCGGGCGGAGAAATCAACCAACCATAGATGAGGTTCAATATGGTGATGAACAGAGAAAAAATTACAGCGATAATCCTTGCCGTTATTTCAATTGTCTACATTTACGGGACCTACCAGATGCCCAGGTTTGAATATGTCAGGCTCACACCGGGACGCTATTACACCTACGCACTGGGGATTGCCATGCTGGTGCTGTCGTTCCTGATGTTCATTAGAAATGACATTAAAAGCAGGAAATGGGAAACGTCCCCGGAGAAACTGAAAACCATCGGGGTATTGACAGGGATTCTTCTGGCTATGCTTCCCATATTCCAATATCTGGGTATTATCGTGACGTTTACCATAGGCAGTGCAGCCATGTCGAGATACCTGGGCTGGCGGCGCTGGTCAACAGCGCTTGTGGTCTTCGGGGTAATCAACATCACGATATTTCTGCTCTTTACCAAGGTTCTCGGCATTTATCTGCCGCTGGGCCGGTTGCCCGATGCCATCTTGGCGATGTTTATAGGAGAGGGATAAATCATGTTCAGCGAAATCATTCCACATCTGATGCACGGGTTTTCCGTCGCCTTTACATTTCAGGGCTTGGCCATGGTCACCATCGGCTGTATCGTCGGCACTCTGATCGGCGCCCTTCCCGGGCTCGGCCCCATCACGGCCATTGCGGTGATGATACCCATGCTGAGCAACTTTGAACCGGCCTTCGGCATGATTCTCATGGCCGGTATCTACTACGGTGCCATCTTTGGAGGGTCTACCTCTTCCATCCTGATCAACGCGCCGGGCGTGGCCGGTGTGGTGGCAACAGCATTTGACGGCTATCCAATGACCAAAAAGGGTCAATCCGGAAAGGCCCTCTGTATCGCCGCCATCTCAAGTTTTTCCGGAGGAACACTCTCGGTCATCGGCCTGATGCTGCTGGCGCCGGTTATGGCCAAGTTCGCCCTCCTTTTCGGTCCACCTGAATACTTTTCACTCATGGTTTTTGCCATGTTCGCCGTGACCGCATTCAGTGAGGGGTCCACCATCAAGGGGCTGATCTCGGCGATCCTGGGGCTGATGGCCGCCACCATCGGCATCGATCTCTCCACGGGCTATTTCCGTTATTCCATGGGCCTCGCGGAACTGCAGGACGGGATCAAATTCCTGGTGGTGATCCTAGGTTTGTTTGCTCTCACGGAAGTGTTCACCCTCTCCGTAAAAAAAGAGAAATCTGAAAAGGATGCAGATTATAAACACAAGGTAACATCCCTGAAGATTACCAAAAAGGAGGGCAAGATGATTGTCGGGCCTATCTGTAGAGGTTCGGTCATCGGCTTCCTGATCGGTGTTCTGCCCGGCGCGGGCGCCACCATTGCCTCCTTCATGTCCTACGCGGCGGAGAAGAAAATCAACAAAGACCCTGAAACGTTCGGAAAGGGAGATCCCCGGGGACTTGCTGCACCCGAGGCGGCCAACAATGCCGCCTGCTCGGGTTCCTTTATCCCGCTTCTGACGCTCGGGATCCCCGGCTCCGGTTCCACTGCTGTGATGCTTGGGGCGCTGATGGCAGTGGGCGTCACCCCGTCGCCGCAGTTGATGACCAATTACCCGGACCTGTTCTGGGGCACTATTGCATCCATGTATACCGGTATGATCATTTTGCTGATCATCAACCTGCCGATGATCCCCTATTTTGCAAGGGTGCTCTGGATTCCCAAGCCCCTGCTGCTGCCTTCGGTGGTCCTGTTCAGCCTGATCGGCATTTACGGGGTGGGGTTTTCGGTATTCGATCTGTTTCTGCTGGTTCTGTTCGGTGTGTTCGGAATGGTCATGAAATATATCGGCATCCCACCGGCACCGCTGATTCTTGCCTTTATCATCGGGCCGCTCCTGGAAAACTCCTTCGGTCAGAGCCTGACCATCTCCCAGGGCGGGCTGTGGATTTTCTGGGATACGGCGATCAGTAAAACCTTTCTGGTTCTTATAGGTATCGTTATCATACGGGTCATCTGGAAGATGGTATATTCGGATACAGAAGAGTCGTAGAATAGTAAAACTTTCCTATTTTTCATAACTATGTGGTCGAAGACAGAACACCACGGGTTTACCCGTGGATGGTCAGCTTCAGTTGAAGCTGTAATATGTTTAGGACCCCGGGCATGCCCGGGGGTATCTATAAAGGATATTTATATGTACCTACACCATCTTAGAGTATATGCATCCAAGGAGAATTTGGAAAAAGAAAATCAGCTGGCCTGGCAGTTTGCACGGATTGCCACGGACAAGGTGCCGGTAGAATCGGATGTGGCCGAAATGATCATCAATCGACTCATAGACAATTCGGCAGTCGCCATCGCGGCAATTAACCGCCGCCCTGTTGCTAATGCACGCTCACAAGCCCTTGCCCATAGGAGAAACGGCAGCGCCACTCTTTTCGGCATGCCTAACGATCAAACCTTTGAAGCAGAATGGGCGGCATGGGCTAATGGGACAGCGGTCCGTGAGCTGGATATGCATGACACCTTTTTGGCTGCTGACTATGCGCATCCCGGCGACAATATTCCACCTATCCTTGCTGTCACCCAACAGTGCAATCGAACAGGAGAAGATCTCATTCAGGCACTGGCAACCGCCTACGAGATCCATATCAACCTGACCAAAGGGATATGCCTCCACAAACACAAAATAGATCATATTGCACATCTGGGCCCAGCGGCTGCAGCCGGGATCGGCACACTTCTTGGG
This sequence comes from Deltaproteobacteria bacterium, assembly GCA_003647375.1. The sequence goes on along the minus strand of QMMS01000222.1, from coordinate 2,368 downwards.
CTGAATATCGATGTCATCTACCAATCTATTCAGCAGGCACTGCATGTAACCTGTACGACGCGACAGTCACGCAAAGGAGAGATTTCCAGCTGGAAAGCATATGCACCTGCTCATGCGGGCAAGCTATCTATCGAAGCTGTCGACAGGGCCATGCGTGGTGAAAAAAGCCCTTCACCTATCTACGAAGGAGAAGATGGTGTGCTGGCGTACCTTTTGGATGGGCCTGGTGCCGAATATCAGATCCCATTACTAGAACCTGGAGAACCCAAACGGGCAATACTGGAGTCTTATACCAAAGAGCACTCGGCAGAGTATCAATCGCAGGCGTTGATCGATCTATCATTTAAATTGCGTAAACAGATCGCATCTTTCGATGACATTCAGAGCATCGTTATCCATACCAGCCATCACACGCATACGGTTATCGGTACAGGTTCCGGCGATCCCCAGAAGATGGATCCGACCGCCAGCCGCGAAACACTGGACCATAGTATCATGTATATTTTTGCCGTTGCCCTACAGGACGGGTACTGGCATCATGTAAAGAGTTATTTGCCGGAAAGAGCTGCCAGGCCCGACACGGTAAAACTCTGGCATAAAATTTCCACACGGGAAGATCCCGAATGGACCCGGCGATATCATGACCCTAATCCAGATAACAAATCTTTTGGCGCAAAGGTCGTGATCCAATTTAACAATAACGAAATCATAGAGGATGAAATTGCGGTGGCAAATGCTCATCCTGCAGGGGCCAGACCCTTTGAGCGATCCGGCTATGTCCATAAATTCGATACACTTGCTGAAGGCCTTATCCATACGAGGGAACGTGAGCGCTACATGAATTTGGTCCAACATCTGCCAGATCTGAAAGCCGATCAAATAAAAGCTCTCAACGTTCAAATGCCTTTGGATAAAATTCAAAACCATGAAAAAGATCGGCGGGGGATATTTTAATGCTATTTCCAAATAAAAACATAGAACAAAAACGGGCCGATCTCCGGTCGGCTCTCGTTTCGGGCCGCCTGCTGCGTTTTCCAGGAGCATTTTCGCCGATCGTGTCAATGCTCATAGAGAAAATGGATTTCGAAGGGGTTTATGTTTCTGGCGCTGTGCTTGCAGCCGATTTAGGTCTTCCCGATATAGGTCTGACCACGCTTATTGAGGTGGCGGCACGGGGCAGGGCCATTGCCCGTGTAACCAGTCTGCCAACAATTATCGACATGGACACCGGTTTCGGAGAAATCCTCAATGTGGTTCGAACTATCCAGGAACTTGAGGAAATGGGCCTGTGCGGTGCGCATATAGAAGACCAGTTGAATCCGAAACGTTGCGGTCATCTGGATAATAAGATACTGGTGGATAAACATTCAATGGTTCAAAAGATACAGGCGGCAGTTTGTGCTAAAAGTGATCCCAACTTCATCATCATTGCCCGGACAGACGCCTGCGCAGTGGAGGGGCTTGATAAGGCGATCGATCGTGCCAAATCTTATGTTGACGCTGGTGCGGATGTGATATTTCCTGAAGCCCTCAACAATCTAAAGGATTTCGAACGTTTCCGTAAGGAAATCGCAATACCTTTAATGGCTAACATGACCGAATTTGGTAAATCGGAGCTTCTTGAATACAGTCAATTGCAAAACGTAGGCTACAATATCGTGATCTATCCGGTAACGGCCTTCAGGTTGGCCTTAAAGGCTGTGGAGGAAGGACTGTCTATCTTAGATGAGACCGGTACTCAGGTTGACGTGTTGGATCGAATGCAACACCGAAAGGAACTGTATGAATTGCTGCGATACAAAGATTATAATCGCTTCGATAAGGATATATATAACTTCGATTTGTAACCTACCCTGGAAGAGCAAATGAAAAATCATAACCGGATGACTGCAACCGATCGGTTATTTCAGGCCATTACTGAAGATATCGTCGAGTGCAAGCTGAAACCCGAGCAGAAACTGAGCGAACCCGAGATAGCCAAAAAGTTCGGGACCAGCCGGGCACCCATACGGGAAGCGCTTCGCCGCATGGAAGAACGCGGGCTGGTTATTCATCGGCCTCATCAGGGGTACAGTGTGGCCGCGTTTTCTATAGAGAAACTTATCGAGATTTTTGAAGTCCGAGAAGCGCTGGAGGGTATTGCCTGTCGGCTGGCTTGCGAAAGAATGTCCAACAAAGATATCGCCAAGCTAAAAGATATTGTTCGTGTGCATAAGCAGGAACTAAACCGTAATCCCAATGGCGGCTACTCCTATCAATATCAAGACATTGACTTTCATTTTCTGATCGTAAAAGGAAGCAAGAATTCCATGATAAATAAGCTTATATGCGAAGATAATTATAACATGATGCTCATTTACCGCAACTT
>QMMS01000221.1 GCA_003647375.1 Deltaproteobacteria bacterium | reverse complement strand
CTGAAAAACACGAGTTTTACATCCTGGCCATTGTCATCGGCCTTGTACAAGGCGGAATCCAGGCCCTCAGTCGATCCTATTATTCCAGACTCATCCCTAAAAACAAGGCCGCAGAATTCTACGGTTTCTACAACATGCTCGGCAAGTTTGCCGCCATCCTCGGTCCCATGCTCATGGGTGTTGTAGGCCTCCTCGTCAGGCGACTCTTGATGCCACCATCCCCCACGCTTGAACAGATTGTCAATGTAGGGCAGATCGCCTCGCGCTGGGGCATTGGTTCCATCCTGCTGCTCTTTATTATCGGGGCTGTCCTCTTCTACTTTGTAGATGAAGAAAAGGGCAGGGCTGAGATTGCGGTACTATCCGAGGAATAAATCATGCTCAACGCCTTCTTATATATGGCTGCCACATTGATATGGGGCTCCACCTGGTTCGCAATCAAACTTCAGTTGACCCAGGTGCCGCCAATTCTATCCGTGGGATACCGTTTCTGCCTGGCGGCCCTGATTCTTTTCATATTCTGTCTGCTCAGGCACAAAAAGCTGGTATTCTCCCGGAAAGACCATCTTTTCATGGCTCTCCAGGGAGTTACCGTGTTTGGCCTGGGCTACTGTATGAGTTATCTATCCACCGTATACCTCACCAGTGGTCTGGTGGCGGTGGTGTTCTCCACCATCATGATATGGAATATTCTGAACCTCAAATTGTTTATGTCCCAACCAATAAACTTACAGGCTTTTTCAGGCGGCATGATCGGCCTGACCGGGATTTGCGTACTGTTCTGGCATGATCTGGTTGTCTTCAGCGCCACCAGCGGGCTGATCGGCATGGTCCTGGCCCTTATCGGGGCATACCTGGCATCCATCGGGAATGTTGTAGGCGCCAGAAATGCGAGGGCCGGCATTCCCGTGACCCAGGCCAACACCTATGGTATGGCCTATGGAGGTTTGCTGACCCTCTGTATCCACTTTGGATTTGGTGGCGAACTGATCATGGACTGGTCACCCGGCTACCTGGGACCGATGCTCTATCTGACCCTGTTCGGCTCCATTATAGCCTTTGGTTGCTATATGATGCTGATCGGCCGCATCGGTGCCGACTACGCAGCCTATGTCATGCTACTGATACCTGTGCTCGCCCTGCTCCTGTCAACGATTTTCGAGGGGTATCACTGGCGCATGAACAATGTTTCCGGAATTGTCCTGGTATTGATCGGCAATCTGGTTATCCTCACCAGACCCCGGTCAGTCTTGCGAGTGTTTCGGCGTTTATTTCCGGTGGCAGGCTGAGCAAGCAGTTGACATACAGACCTTTGGATTAACGAATTAAGTCGCCGTATATTAGCCATTACAGCGATATTTAGACTTCGCACAGATTATGTCAACTTGCTGTAATCACGTATATATTTAGCTATGTTACATAGTCACAACCTGAGTGGCATCGCCAAGGGTGATGTAATCACCTATACTTCAGCGATGCTCAATCTCGCAGGCTTCTTTTGGAAGTCAAAATAGGGAGTCTTTTCTATTATTACATAAAAGATTCAAAGCTACCAACGATACTCTGCTGCTGATTGGAATCAAATTCCACCATCGTGGAATAAGCTCCGTCGTGATCAGCGTAGGATTTCTTTTATAGTCAATAACGATATCTTTTAAATACATACAACTTTCAACGGAAGTTGAAACTTGCTATACATAGCAGATACATCGTGGCGGGGAAAAGCATGTATGATTCGTAAATCTTTTTGCTTTCAGTGGCTTGATAGATAAAACAAAATCGACCATATCGCAATGACCGTAACACAATGTGACGAATGAAGTACCCCCAACATGTGGTATGTGAATATTTTTGGAGAAACGCCCTAAAACAAAACCGAAAGGAGGGCTATGGTGATGGAGTTATTAAAGGATGAGTCGTTCATCATTAAAAATTGGAAATGCGGGATGTTCATATTCCGATGGACTTTAAACACCCTACAATGATTGATTTTCAAAAGTTCCCTCAGATCCTTCAACAAGAGTCAGACAAAAAAATCGGGTTCATAGTGCAGTGAATCTGCGGGCATCCGGGTTCGCATATAAATACCCGACCGGATATTGGGAGAAGACAAGCAGGCCTGTGTCCGGGATCTCAGAGAAACCTGCGAGCCTTTTGGGGTCTGGAAACGGTTTGTTTTCGGGTAAAACCCGGAAAAGGTCCGACTTCCCTCAATTATAAGTGAGTGGAGGAAAGTCGGGTTAAGCCGGTATTTATAAATTGTTGATAATGTGGTTTAAAGTTGTGCTTGGACGCATTTGTTTTTCGGTCACTCCCGGTTCCGGAAGGAAATAGCCGCGGATATCCAACGGGCTTCCCTGAGCGGCCAGAAGTTCTTCATTGATTTTGGACTCGTTTTCTTCAAGCCTGCGGGCTGTTTGTTCAAATGCCTTAGCAACGATTTCGTCCTCGGTCTGTGCAGCCAGGGCTTTTGCCCAGTAAAGCGCAATGTAAAAAGCCGATCCGCGGTTGTCCGGTCCTTTAACCTTGCGTGAAGGACTTTTTCCTTGTTCCAGATACATGCCGATGGCCTGATCCAGGGAGTTTGCAAAAATGGATGCTTTGGGGTTGTTATCTGTTTGTGCGACTAATTCTAAAGCGGGTACCAGGGCACAATATTCACCCAGAGAATCCCATCTTAAATGGTCTTCTTCTATAAATTGCTGCACATGCTTGGGGGCAGATCCGCCGGCTCCGGTTTCAAACAGCCCGCCACCCTTGAGCAGGGGGACGATAGACAGCATTCTAGAGCTGGTACCCAGTTCCAGAATGGGGAACAAGTCGGTTAAATAATCTCTAAGGACATTACCGGTTATGGCGATGGTGTCATGGCCTGCCCGGACACGTTCCAGCGTAAACCGCATGGCATCGTCCGGCGCCATGAGGTGCGTCTCAATGTCTGATGTGTCGTGTTCGGGCAGATAGGTGTTTACTTTTTTAAGGATCTGCGCATCATGTCCTCGGTCTGGGTTAAGCCAGAAAACAGCCGGAGATCCGGTCGCTTTGACCCGGGTGATTCCCAGTTTGACCCAGTCCCGGATGGCCACGTCCTTGGTCTGGCACATCCTGAAAATGTCTCCCCTTCAACGGCCTGCGCCATGAATACATTGCCCTGATCGTCGGTTACCTTGATGGTGCCGGCATCTGCCGCTTCAAATGTTTTACCGTGTGATCCGTACTCTTCGGCTTTTTTAGCCATCAGACCCACATTGGAGACGCTGCCCATGGTGGCCGGGTCAAACTGGCCGTTGGTCATGCAGTCCGCAATCACTTCCTGGTACATGGTGGCATAGCAGCGGTCCGGAATAAGAGCAATGGTATCCTGGAGCTGCCCCCGCCGGTTCCACATTTTACCGCCGTCACGAATCACATTGGGTACAGAGGCATCAATAATCACATTGTTGGGTACATGCAGGTTGGTAATCCTTTTGTCGGAATCGACCATGGCCAGTTCCGGGTGGTTGTCGTATATGGTATCGATATCCGAAAGGATTTCATCTTTGAGTGCCGTGTTTTTTCATCAAGTCCTTGAAAAAGACATCAACACAGTGCCCGAACATAATGGGGTCGGACACTTTCATCATGGTTGCTTTCAAATGCAACGAAAGCAGGGCGTTTTCTTTTTTGGCAATATCCATCTGGTCCGCATAGAATTTTCTCAAGGCGTTGATGTTCATCACGGATGAATCAATGACTTCTCCTGGCGTCAGCTCGATCCCCCGTTTGAGAACACGGACATCTTGGTTTTCAGGATGGAATTCAATATTAACCGAGCAGGCATTTTCCACGGTAACTGAAATTTCGCTGCCGAAAAAATCTTTTTCCGTCATGTGGCCACTTTTGCTTTTGAACCGGTATCAGGCCAGGGCTTCATCATTTTGTGCGGATTTTTGAGGGCATAGGATTTAACCGAAGCAGCGGCCCTGCGGTCAGAGTTGCCTTCCCTGAGTACCGGGTTTACGGCAGATCCCAGGACTTTGGCAAATTGTTCTTTGATCTGCTTCTCTTTGTCTGTTTCCGGGTCCTGGGGATAATCCGGGACAGGATAGCCTTTTTCCTGCAGCTCTTTTACAGCGGCGATCAGCTGTGGGATGGACGCACTGATATTCGGCAGCTTGATAATATTGGTGGCCGCTTGTTTAACCAGTTCGCCCAGTTCTGCAAGGTGGTCCGGTACTTTTTGATCCTCCTTTAAGTGATCCGGAAAATTGGCCAGGATTCTTCCGGCAAGTGAAATATCATAAACACTGATTTCGATATTTGACTGTTTTAAAAAAGACCGGACGATTGGAAGCAGGGCAAAACTGGCCAGTTTGGGAGCTTCGTCTGTTTTGGTCCATATGATCCGTGAAGTTTTCAAATTTTAATCCTTATATCTTAAGCTCTCCCATTTGGGGTGAGTTTTATTTTTTTCAGCCTTTTTATTGTTTGAAACCTTCTATTTGATCAAAATTCAAGTACCGATAGATATCTTTTTTAAACGGCTCTATTTTTTCAGCAATAATTTCAGTGTATTCTTCAGGGGAAGGTATCCGCCCTAAAAGCACACAGACAGCTGCTAGTTCTGCCGACCCAAGATAAACTTTTGCATCCTTTCCCATCCTGTTATCAAAGTTCCTGGTTGAGGTTGAAAAGACGGTCGCACTATCTTTCACCCTTGCCTGGTTACCCATGCAAAGTGCACATCCAGGTATTTCAGTCCTGGCACCCGCAGCAGCAAAAATGCTGTATAGTCCTTCTTTGCGCAGTTGTTTTTCATCCATACGTGTTGGCGGACAAACCCAGAGCACTCCTTTTGCACGTCCAGAACCTTCAAGAATTTTTGCGGCTGTACGGTAATGTCCTATATTAGTCATACAGGATCCTATGAAGACTTCGTCTATCACATCATTTTTACATTCACTTAATAATTTAACATTGTCTGGATCATTTGGTGCCGCAACGACCGGTTCATTAAGTTGATCTAAATTCACTTCTATCACATCATAATATTCCGCATCCAAATCAGCAGACATTAATTTTGGATTCGCCAGCCATTTTTCCATTTTTTCAATACGTCTTAAAAGTGTTTCATTGCTTGAGTAACCAGAATTTACTAAACTTTTCAGCAAAGCAACGTTAGATCTTAAATATTCCGTAACACTGTCTTCACTAATTTTTATTGTGGCTGCAGAACAGGATCTTTCGGCTGTGGCATCCGTAAGTTCAAAAGCTTGTTCCAGCTTCAAGTCAGGCAATCCTTCCATTTCCATTATTCGGCCTGAAAAAATATTTTTCTTGTTTTCTTTGCCTATTGTCAATTTCTCCTGCTGAATGGCAACACAGGGAATACCATTGACAATGTCCCGTAATGTAATGCCGGGCTGCAACTCTCCTTTAAATCGAACCAGAACCGATTCAGGCATCACCAGGGGCATCATCCCTAAGGCAGCTCCAAATGCAACCAGCCCCGATCCTGCAGGGAAAGAAATCCCAAGGGGAACCGTGTATGTGAATCACCGCCAGTACCAACGGTATCCGGTAATAACATTCTGTTTATCCACGAATGGATGATTCCATCACCTGGACTCAATGCGACACCGCCACGGCTCGAGAAAAATTCTGGCAACTCTTCCTGGGTTTGGATATCAATTAACTTGGGGTATGCTGCAGTATGGCAGAATGACTGCATTGTAAGGTCAGCACTGAATTTGAGGCATGCGAGTTCTTTGAGTTCATCCCGTGTCATTGTACCGGTTGTGTCTTGCGAACCGACGGTTGTCATAACAGGCTCACAGTATGCTCACGGACGGACTCCTGGTAAACCACATGCTTTCCCAACTATTTTTTGGGCAAGTGTATAAATCCTTTACCAGTATCTTCGGGAAGATTTGGACGGACAAAAGCACTACTTTTTTCTAGTCCAAGACATTCTCTTGCTTTATCAGTCTGCTTTCGTCCGAGAATTAGATTTATTCTACCACCTGCTCTGATTTCATCAAGGAGGGTATTTGGCGTTAGTGAGAACCGTGTAACCTCTTCTCCGGTCTGCCTGATAATTTTCCCCTGACAAGGGAAAATTACAATCTCATCTCCAGTCTTTAGGTCGGTGACATCACATTCGATTGGGAAAGCACCTGCATCCTGAGCTGTATTATAAAAAATAGGGGCAATATTTCCTCCTATAATATATCCCCCTCTGCGTTTATTTGGAACGAAAGGAATATCTTCACCGATATGCCATAATAGGGAATTAATAGCGGATTTTCTAGAAGAACCCGTGCCGATAACATCTCCAACATAAGCAACAGGATTTCCTTTTTCTTTAAGGGACGAAATCGTCTCCAACCCTCCCGGCATTCTTGATTCCAGCATTGCAAGTGCATGCAAAGGGATATCTGACCGAGTTGTCGCTCGTACTGCCGGAGAGAGATCATCCTGTATTCGTTTCACCCGACACCTTGAATACAGATACAGCTATTGACTCCGGAACCTTTGGCAGCTTTTCAAACCAGGTGGCCTCCGACCAGTTCTTTAACACTTGCATCGCATCCGAGTTTGTTTTTGATAATTGTAAAACATCATCAAAGGCATCAAAAACGAGCAATGTATTGCTCAACGAATCTACAATGTGTGATGAAATATTTTTATCTTCGTATCGAAGCAGATCCACAAGAGACTGGACATTATATCCGCCGATCATAGTGCCCAATATGTCCACTGCGTCTTGGCGAGAGACCAAATCGCATTTTATCTCTTTTTTGGCAATTGCTGTAAGAAAATCAACCTTCACCTTAGCAGTTTCATCTACACCGGGAGTGATTCTGTTTTTCAGCAAAAATACGAGTTCATCAGTTTTTGATCCTTTAGGTTCAATCAATAAATCACACAATTGACGAGTATGCTCGACGTTTAAAGGTAGTGGAGGTATTCCTAAATTATTTCTTTCTCCAAATTATAATATTGTGTTAACATGGAAAAACGTTGCTCCTATTTTTTCTAATAAAAAATACAATAAAAAAAAAGATAAAACATTTGATGGTTATAGATTTTTATCAATACTTAAATCGTCCAGCAGGGCAATTATAATTGTATTTTATATTTTAATTTAAATGCAATTATGGGTTGTCTATATCTGATTGGTCCCGTCCGTAAGTTTTCCAGAATTTTTCGATTTATCGAAAACCCTAGTTCGAACATTGCTACCGTTTTCGTTTTGAAAGGCAAACACACATTTATCCGAAAGTGTAACAAAAAACCATTCCTCTCCATAAATGACCAGTATAACTATGCATGAATTTAGCAATTGTGTCTGCCGTCAACCCGAACGTTCTCTTGACAACAGATATAAATGGTGCCCAGAATTTATCGATATGCTCGTATGGTTT
>QMMS01000220.1 GCA_003647375.1 Deltaproteobacteria bacterium | reverse complement strand
TTTAGTATTCCGTTCATAGCTGTAACGGCATCTTTAATAGCGGTGTAAATGAGGTTGGGGTGTTTTTTTTCCTTGATTGTTCCCTCGGAATGGATCTCCATATAGGAGGGGCTGATCGATCCACCGATCGCATATATGCCTTTGGTGCTGGTCTGCAGGTTTTGGGTGAGCAACAGTACCTGTTCCCCTTCCCTGGCAATCTTACAAATTTCTCCGATACAGGTAATCTGCTGCAGGTCGAGTTTGTTGAATATGGCCGAGGGGCCATGGGTTCCCACACAGGCGATGACATTTTTCATGGGGAAACTCATTCCCTGGTACATATAGACGCCATCATGTGCATGCGGAGCAGGCGTCTGATGGATATAGAGGCGATCGATTCCCTCTGAATCGACTTCTCCGATTTTAGGTATGGCTCCCTGCAGAATTTTAATTTGTCCTCCCAGAAGGATTTCTTCACCAAGATCACGGGCCGTATCCTTATTTATTTTAAACTTTTTCTTGGTATGGCCCCAGTAGACCGGTGTGGGGTCGTTGGCTTCCCGTTTTACTTTAGAAAGTGCTGCGGCGATATCTGCTGCAGCGTTTCCACCACCGATTACCAGTGTGGTCACCCCTATATAATCCTGGGTATTTTCCAGATTTCGGGCAACCGTTCGGGCCTCGCCGTAAATGCCAAGATCGTTGGGAATGTTGCTGCCGAAGGATAGAATCACATTTTTGGTGATATAGATATTACTACCTGTCCGGATAATAAATTCAGAGTTGTCCCGTTCTATGGTTTTAAATTTTTCTTCAAATTTAATATTGATTTGTTGTGACTGAACATATGTTTCAATCTGCCCAACATATGTTTCCACCGCAATTTTTTCTTTGGGGGGTACGAGTGCTTCGATGGGAAAAGGGTCGCTTTCGCTTTTTGGAATTGTTGGATAGACCTTTTTCCCTTTAGGGTAGGAGTCGATAATACCCTGTAGTACTCTTTTGCCTTTTTCCAGGATGATATAAGATTTTCCGGCCTCGGCTGCTATTATTCCTGCGCCAAGACCACCCGGGCCTGCTCCGATAATTACAATATCATATATATCCGACATTTTTTACCCCATAACAGTCAGGAAATTAAAAAGAGTTGAATGAAGCGGGGATCAAGATCGTTCCTGGATATCTTCCCCAGCTCGGTCTCGATTTCTGCAAATAGGTTTTCAAGTGCATTCCCGCATTGTTGCGTAATCTCTGTGCCGGTCAGGCCACTTTTGTCCTTCAGCCATTTCAAGAAAGCACTTTTTACTGAAAGCTTTATGGCTTTCGGCTTTTCGGGGCTGCGCCACAGGGTGTCGAAAAAAGATCTGAAGGCATCGAGGGGCAGGGGTGCAAATGCTGTTTCTCCGATCCCTGAATCAGTGGTTTCCCTTGCCCAGCGAGTCAACAGGAGGTTTTTATAGGTCAGGAGGCTGCCGGGTGGAAGGGGTTTTACCTTGAGCGACAAAGTTGCCAACAGATTGTCAAAAGCAATGACTTCTGTCAGAATTGTATCCGTTACGGAAATGTCTTTGGTGCTTAAAAACTCTCGGTAGAGCGTACCGGTTTGATCGTTGTCGAAGTAGAGCGGTCTTTTAATCAGGAGTCCACCAAGAACGCCCAGCCATTCCTCACCCCAGAAACTGAGTGGGAGCTTTTTGGCCATGAACCAGCTGTTGTTGCGCCATTTTTCAGCTCGCCATTTTAATCGAAGCGCCATGCCGTAACCGACTCTGAAAATATCTGCGAGCACGTAATGCTCTAACTGTTTATCAGTGGATTCCGAGATGGTTTCGAGACCGATGCCTGTGTACCCGGATGCTTTTTTTACAGCATCATGCAACGCGTTTCTCCCATTGATGGCTTTTTGATCTGCTATCAACAACTGGTTGCAAAGACCTGCGAATTCAGATTGCAGTTGCATCCGGGCATTCTCATTTTTAACGGATGCAAGGGCCTTGGCGAAGGTACCGCCGGGTTCCAACAGATTTTGTGCGTAGAAAGGTGCCGGCATGAAACTGTCGTCTGCCGTCGATTCGGTCTGAAGTTTGTTAATGCGTTTTCTTAAATCCTTCTTCGTCAAAGACTGGTAGATACCCACGGCCTCCTCGAACGGCAGAAAGCCCTTTTCTGCCAGACGGACGTTACGCAGGCGATAAATTTCCTCTTCAGTTTCTGCTGGAATTATGGCCGCTGACTCGAGCAGTATGTTCTGGAATTGATGGTGGTCAAAGTTCGACAAACGCTGCAGCAGCTGCATCAGAAAATCCCTGCGATTTTCCAGGTATTGATCGCCGTGTGGAACGGTTTCCGGTTCTGCATCGATTTTCGGGGAAAACGGCGGGTCCAGTATCCGAAAGTAGAAGGTATCGTCAAAGGTGATGAAGTCAGCTCCCAATTCGGATGGAGTCTCATCATGCTCCCTGATCCTGATCTCGATATTGTGCAATAAAAAGAAATCGATAAAGGTGTCCTTTTCATTGGCACACCATTCAGCCAGTCTGGCGGGGTCGGCAGAAATCAACAGGTTTAGCCATTTTGTTGCCGCAGAGAAATCTATTCGATCCTTATGCCAGATTTCAATATCGAGGATGTACTCCCATTGCTTGTTTGATGCCAGGGCCAGCAGGGGCAAGGCGTTTTCTGCACCGATATTGCGAACAAGCGGGTGAAGATCTTCCGGGGGAAAGGAATGCACGATTGCAATGGCGCTTTTTTCGGAAACCAGGTGTTCCAGGGCATCATCGGGCGGGAGGGACAGGAGTCGCTCACGTGCTTTTTTAAGGTTCTGAAATCTTGCAATACGTTTTTTATCTTCGGAAGTCATATGCACTTCGTGTGACATTAGTCCTTCGGACGTCATTAGCGCTACGCGCGATATTGGACAACCTGACGGTTGTCAGCTGTTAGCTGTTCCCTCAACCCAAGAAACTCAAGAAACCCAACGAACCCAACAAACTCTATTCCCCTTGAACCCTGGTTTGTAATCGATGGATCCAGAGAATCAGGAACAATACGGGGATGCCGATGATTGCCGTACCGATAAAGAATATCGGGTATCCCATGCTATCGACCATGCTGCCGGAGTAGCCTGCAAGAATTTTGGGAAAGAGCGTCATAATGGAACTGAAAATGGCATACTGTATGGCCGTAAAGGAAACACTGGTAAGGCTGGACAGGTAGGCCACAAAGGCGGCTGCAGCGATTCCGGCGCTGCCGTTGTCGGCGACAATGACCATGAGCAGCAGCATTTCATCAGGCCCCTTGCCGGCGACATAGGCAAAGAGTAAATTGGTGGCGGCTGACAGAAACGCTCCGACAAACAGTATCCGGATGACACCATAACGGATGGAGAGTACCCCGCCCACAAACCCGCCTCCAAGGGTTGCCCATAACCCCCAGAACTTGGTGTAGGTGGCGATCTGAGCTTTGGTAAAACCGACATCGAGATAGAATAGATTGGCGATAACACCCATCAGGATGTCCGATATTCGGTAGGTACCCACCAGAAGCAGAATCACCAGCGCAGTGGTGCCATAGCGCTGGAAAAAATCTCCCAAGGGCTCGATGTAAGTCTCTTTAATGTGACCAAACGGAACAAGGCGGCCCCGAATGGATCCCCAGATTGCCAGGCTGCCCAGGAGGACGCTGAATGCGAATCGTCCTGTTTCCGTTACAAACCCTGCCAGTTGTTTTATCCACCCCCATTGATCGACCAGCACTTGTTTGATGGCGTGTGCCGATGAGGCTGTGAAGAAAAATCCGATGATGAAAGCACTGATGGCAATAAAAAAAACAAGTAGAAATCTCACATAGTCGGCTGTACCTCGAAAGGCGCTGCCCTTGCGCTCTTTCACTACGGGTTCTTTGATGATGAATGTCGTTGCAATACCCACCAGCATCATCAATGCCATGGTGCGATAGACATTCGCCCAGACGGACACATCATACGTGTTCTGCCCCCACCAGTCCGCCAGCCAAAGCGACCCTGCTCCGGCAACCAGCATGCCGATCCGGTAGCCGGCGATGTACATGGAAGACAGCATGGATTGCAGTTCCTTCTCTGCGGATTCGATGCGATACGCGTCTATAACGATATCCTGGGTTGCTGATGAAAAACCAATCAGAACCGCTCCCACGGCGGTCATCGTTAATGCGATTTTCGGGTCAAAAAGAGAAATCCAGAGCAGGGAGGCGATAACGCATATCTGGGATACCAGGAGCCAACCTCGCCGCCGTCCCATTAGGGTTGAGAGAATTGGAAAAGGCAGGCGATCGATAATGGGCGCCCAGACAAATTTAAAAGAATACCCGAGGGCTGCCCAGCTGAAAAATGTTACGGTGGACCGTTCGACGCCTGCTTCACGCAGCCAGACAGACAGTGTGCTGAATATGAGCAGTATGGGCAGGCCGGCTGAGAAACCAAGAAAAAGCATGGTAAGTGCACGAGGGTGGACCAGCGCCTTGATGGCCATGGCCCAACTGCTTTTTCTTTCGGGGATCAATGAGCCTCCAGAAGTTGGTCGGGAGAAACAACGGGTCCATACGTTTCCCTGAGCAGCATCAGCGCTTCGCGTTGTTTCCTGAGAATGGTAAAGAGACGCTCCGGTATCCTTGCTTCCTTGCTGTACGCCTCCAGTTGAAGATCGATTCTTGATACGATGTTGTCAATGTATAGCGAGAAATGCCGAGTATAGAGGTCTATGGAATAGGTCTTGTCTATGATGGATTTGAAAAGACCCTCGAGATCATCAAAAAGAGGCAGATCGCCGATGGGTGTCTCTATACTTGATACATCTTTGTTGACTTTTCGTTCAAGCCAGGCCAGCCAGACCTTTACATCTTTTTTTTCTCCCAATAGCTTTTTTGATGTGCCGCCCCTGGCTTCATGGGTCAGAAAATAATTCAAGCCCGCCATTACCGGTTGCTTGTCCTCAGCGATTTTCGGGTTGCTGAAAAACTGAAACTGAGCATTCATATAATCGCCCAGGGAGCCCGGAATGAAGGGCGCATTTGCCCAGGGGGCCCGTTTGACACCGGTGGCGCCAACCTCGGTTGCGGTTGCGGCAGACACAATGGTTGCCCCGATAACCACTCCCTCGTCGGTGTTCTTCGCCGCCCATACCGGGGGCATGGTGTCGCTGTCACGGCCACTATAGGTAATAATACGTGTTTCAACACCTGCCGGGTCCTCGGCAAAGTCGGAATAGTTTGCCAGCGCGGTGGATGATACCGTGCAGCGTGAATTGGGGTGGGACATGGGTATGGGTTTTTTGTTGCTGTCGACCTTTCCCTTGAACCAGTCTCCTTGAAAATTGAACCCTTTATCAGGCGTGTCCTCACCATTGCCGACCCAATGGGGGACATGGCTATCATCGATGAGCACGTTGGACCAGATTACTTCCGCCCCTTCACGCCGTAAGATTTGCATCAACTGGGGATCGCCTTCCCAGTTGACATCTTCCACGATACCGAAAATACCGCATTCCGGATTGACGGATCGGATGCTGCCATCATCGGCAATCCATAACTGTGCAAGGTCATCTCCCACGAAAAGATGTCCAGCCATGGCGGTGGTGGTTTTGCCGCACCCGCTTGGGGCAGCACCGGTACACCACGTCACCCGGCCTCCGGGACCTTCGATGCCCGTAATGAACATGTGCTCGGACAATTCGTTGCCCATGTTTTCATATACGGCTTTGTCGACGGCGAATCGATGATTCCCTTTTTTTAGCAGCAGGGTGTTGCCTGCATAGGTGCAGTTAAAGCTGAAGGTGGTCCGGAAGCTCCGGTCCATGAATACCCGTGCATTGGGCAGGTCTTCAGATCGATTGAGGCCTTCGCTGTGGACATTGACAAAAAAGTGACCTGCCCGCTCAACCTCCTGGTCAAAGGAGAGGTAGGCATTTCGGTAAAGGATCTCGGCACTGTGAGAGACATAAGTAGAGCTGGTGATCTCAAGGGCAGGATTGGAGACGGGCGAACCAATGGGGCCACGGACGTAGAAACCGATGATCATGGTTTTGCCCTTCATGATCTGGACCATTTTATCGCGCACCTCGTTAATCGCATCGGCGCGATCCATGCGATTGGCCAGCGAACTGATTTCTTCACCTTCGTTGGCAATGTAATAGGTACGGTCGATGATTCTTCCCTGCTCTTCCGACAGGTCAAAGTGGATGGTGTGCCGCGACATTGCCAGGGGGGCTTCTTCCCCTTTTTTCAGCGATAGATCACGGATGAACTGCCGGTCCGCCTCGGAGCCTGTGTTGACGAAAATATCGTCGGGCACGCACATGGCGATGGCATTGGCAATTTTGATGATGACTTCCCTGTTTTGAATTTTTTGGATACGTGCGAGATGTTCAGCGGTCAAGGCTGATTCAAGATACCTGGCGGCCGCCTGGTATTCTTTGAATCCTCCTATCTCAGCGATAATGTCGACACCTTTGTTTTTTTGAAGCATGGCTGTTCTCCTATGGCATATGAATTTCTATCCACTTTATAACACTGTCAAATTCGTTTCTGAACTCCTCAAGCGCTTTCCCCCTGTGGCTGACACGGCTTTTTTCTTCACGGGTCAGTTCGGCAAAGGTTTTTTTCAACGGCGGATAAAAGAAAATGGGGTCGTAACCGAATCCATTAACGCCCTCAGGAGATTTTGTGATGATTCCCTCACACCGGCCTTCATACGTCAGCGCCGGGCCGGTCGGCACCGCTATCGATATAACACATTCAAACGCAGCTTTTCGATTGGTGACGCCTTCCATTTCCTGAAGCAATTTTTGAAAACGATCTTCGTTCGTGGCATCAGGGCCTGCATACCGTGCCGATAACACACCGGGTGCTCCGTTCAGGGCTTCTACGACTAAGCCGGAGTCATCCGCCAGGGCCGGATGCCCGAGAACCCTGGCAGTAAAACTTGCTTTTTTATAGGCATTCTCGTCAAAGGTCTGCCCGTCTTCTTCTACTTCCGGTATGGGTCCGAAGTCATCCAGATTTTTGATCGTAATGGGAAAACCAGAGAGGAGTTCTGTGATTTCAGCGGTTTTACCCGTGTTACGGGAGGCAATAATCAGGTAGTTGAGCTTATTCATTGGTAATGTCTTCCTCGACTGAGTCTCAACCCGCGGATGGGTGGGCTCAAGATGCCCCTTCGAAGGGGGCTAAAATATCCAATATGGAATATCGATACCATGAATTTCGAAGTGATGGTTGTCAACACTTCATTATTCAATATTTCTTGTTCGTCATTCGATATTCATCTTTTTATTAACCTGGCGACTAAATACCTGAAGCCGTCATGCCGGACTTGATCCGGCATCCAGTTTGGTTCTGGATTCCCGCCTCCGCGGGAATGACGTTCTTAACATATTTAATTGTCGGAGTAATAATATTCACCGGATCGGTAGAACCTTTCCGG
>QMMS01000219.1 GCA_003647375.1 Deltaproteobacteria bacterium | reverse complement strand
TCCTCTCAATAGTTATAGCATTTTTCTATGCGGTCATCTATAAAGCTCAAGCGATACTGCGTACAGAGGTCTGCGGGGGTTCGTTTTAAAGTCGGGCAACTGTCTGAGATCGTTAGGCGCCGTTAGGTCCGCAGCATCTTACCTTTAAAATCAATTCTTCCCAATTCTTCCATGGCTTCCGGCGGCCCGATAAAGACGATCTGGTTCATGAGGGATGCCATGCTTTCCTTCCGGGCAATTTCCTCAAATTGACCACGCCCCATTACCCAGTTGAACAAATAAATTCCGGTGCAGGTTTCAAAAACACCTTTGGCCCTTACCATGCCATCCGGAATGAGCTTCATCATCTCTTCAAACTGACTGCAATCCATCCCCTTCCAGGCAAAGGAACCAGACACCAGACGATCCGGGGGCGTCATCGACGTGCCTGGATCCTGAAGAAGCTTATCTATGGCAGCCTCAAGTGCCTGTTCTGAAACAGGTATTGTTCGATGTTCGTCTCGGGTTTCAGCCATTATAACATCCGGCAGATATTTTGCGAGGGGTATATCGGCATAAGTGGTCTCGTAAAATTCTGGATTGGGGTGATGTCTCTCAACAATTTTCTTCACCTTTTGGATGACGCCGGCATCGGCTTCATCAACCTTGTTGATAATAAAAACCGTGGCGGATTCTATCTGCTTTTCCACCGAGGTAAACGTGTCATAGGCATCTTTGAAGTTGCCGGCGTCAATAATGCAGAACTGTTCTCTGAGTTGAAAGCGGTCCTGAAAAATGGATAGTTTGAGATCTCGCTTCAAGTCAGACGGATTCGCAACACCCGTCGCTTCAATGATCAATGCATCGGGTCGGGTGTTCTGTGCAATATTCATCAGACCTTTGATAAAATCAGTCTTGACACAGACACAGAAAATGGACCCCTTGCTAATTTCCAGCATGGCCAGATCATCATTTTCAACCAGCGACCCGTCCACCCCCATCTCACCAAACTCGTTCATGAGGATCATGAGTTTTCGATTGCTCGGAAAAGAATGAATGATTCGGTTGAGAAATGTGGTCTTGCCGCTTCCTAAAAATCCGCTGATCAGATATACTGCCGTAGTCCCGGACATATCTGTATTCCTTTCACCATAAAATCGTTACACGATTTTATTTTTTGCAAGTTTTTACATCTGAGTAACTTGTTGCGTATGTGACTATCTATAAAACACAAATCATACCATGAACACAGGTCTTCGGGGATTCATTTTAAAGCCGGGCAACTGTTTGAGCTCGTTAGGCGCCGTTAGGGCCGCTGCTTTACTGCAATGGTTACAAATAGATAATCAGTCTGTATTATTTTAACCTGTTTCAACACAACGGGCAGCAGCGGGCCTTACGGCGCCTTAGAAGCGAGTTTTGACCGGCTTTAAAATGGATTTCCGAAGGCCGGCAAACACCAGAACTCAAGTTTTCCGAATAACCCGTTTTAAATATTTTACTTAAACCTGTGGAGCCACGAATTCTCGAGCCCTTAATTGATGCCACAATTCTCCAGAATTTTAATGATCTCATCAGGGTTGAGCACCCGACTCGTGGAGACAACCCTTCCATCGATGACCAGGGCCGGCGTACTGAAGACACCCATCTTGATAAAGTAATCGATGTCCTGTCTCTTCTCCACTTCAACCTTTTCTTTCAGTCCCGCCTGCTCAATCGATTTAAGCACGTTGCCATAAAGAGCGTCACAGTTTTTACAGCCGGGCCCCAGAACCTCTATTCTGATTTTATTTTTCATCACACCCCCTCTGACCATGGCAGCGACATTGCAGAATTTTCTCGATCAGCTCATCCTGATCGGGAATCAATTAACTTGTTTCGTGAATTCTTTTTCGGCAGTCATCCGTTTACAAACCCGGCACAGGTGTACGCCTTCCGGTTCGACACCATAGGGACGGACCTGTTTTTCCATATAGGCAATATATCTGTCTGCTCCCAGTGCTTTGCCGCACCCTTTGCAGTAAACCAGATTGTCCCGGCAGAGCGTTGTGCCGCAAAGACTGAGGAGGCACTGATCATTTTTATGCTTCAATGTCAAAGCACCCGTGGGACAGATGTTAGCACATGCGCCGCACAGGATACATCTTTCGTCGGTCAAATTGAAATCGGTCGGGCCCGGTGTCTCGCCGACAAGGTAACCAAGGAAAAGTGCTTCAAAGCCCAACTTCTCACGACAGGCGTCCACGCATCTGCCACACCGAATACACACATCACATCTGAGACACCGTAAGGCTTCCGTCCTGGCTGTCTCCGGTGGAAGCGCTAATTCCACCTGCTCAAAATTCTTCTTTCTTTTCTCGACATCAAGCAGAGGAACCAACGGTCTTGTTAGAGATGTTTTCTGAAACGCTGTGGTTTCAAGAAAAGGGGTTTGCTTTCTTCTAGCTGCAAGATGTCGTGTTTTCAGCATGGGCAATCCCTGAAAAGATCTATCGATATTATCTGCAGCTATTTTCCCGGAAGCGATAGCCTCGATAATGGTGGCAGGTCCTGTAACAGCATCGCCGCCTGCAAAAACTCTATTATCCCCTGTCTGCCCTGTCAAAGGATCTGTTTTAATCGTGCTGCGCTCCGTCCACATCAGGCCATTAAAAGCTGAAAACCCATCTCGGTCTGATTGCTGTCCTATGGCTTGGATGACGGAATCAACTTCAAACACATGCAGGCTTTTCTGTATGGGAACAGGTCTTCTTCTCCCGCTTTCATCGGGTTGGCCAAGTCTGGCGTCAATACAACGAACTCCAGACACTTTTCCTTGGCACCCCATTACCTCGACAGGAATTTTTAAAAATGACAGCCGTACACCCTCCTGCTTGGCCTGGATAACTTCCTCATTCAGCGCCGGCATTTCGTTTCGAGTCCGTCGGTATAGAATAGTAACATCGCTGCAACCGAGACGCAGTGCTGTTCGCGCAGCATCTACCGCTACATTGCCTCCCCCGACGACTGCAACGCGAGGGCCTATTGATGGGGCGCGGCCAAGGGAGGCAAGATGTAAATAAGTGATGCCATCCATAACCTGCGGGAAATCTGCTTCGCCCTTTATCCCCATTTGCAGCCCTTTTTGGGCACCGGTCGCGACATAGAAGGATTCAAAACCCTCCTGTATCAAATCTTCAACCGTTATATCCTTTCCCATGCGTTTATTGAAACGAAAGACAACACCCAGATCTTGAATCAAAGAAATTTCTCGATCGAGAACCGAAAGGGGAAGCCGGTATCTGGGTATCCCGAAACGCATCATCCCACCGGCGGACGGCAGGGCTTCGATAACGGTCACGCCATATCCCTTCAGGGTTAAATAATAGGCCGCGCTAAGCCCGGATGGCCCGGCACCCACAATACATACCTTGTGGCCGTTGTTCGCTGCCTTGGCAGGGTTTTGAAAACCACTCTTCTCCAGAACGATTTTGGAGGCAAAGGCTTTAAGGGCCTTGATGGCCACAGGCGCGTCAATATTTTTTCTCACGCAGGCCGCTTCACAGGGATGCGTACATACCAGACCACACACCCATGGAAAAGGGTTGGATTCCCGAATCAACGTTACTGCTTCACGGTCTTTACCCTGTCCAATCAGGGCCACATAGCTTGCGACATCGATTCCGGCGGGGCAGGCGCATTGACACGGTGCCGGAGAAAGGGGTTCGCAGTCGCCTGTCAGGCAGATATGGTCTCGGATATGAGCGTCCATACAGAAACCTTCCGACAGCAGAACCGTTGCTATTGTTTTACCCAAGGATGCGACAGTTTCATTTTGTGAGGATGCCAGATATTCTCCCGCGGACGCCACGATATCCAGGTCTTCGGGGAATGCTTTGCCTAGGGAGATTTTTTCCAAAACAGCAGACAGTGAAAAAATCGCTTTTTTTAAATGGGGTGCAAGCTGCGTTTGTGACAAACAGGTGCAATCCGCCCGTAATCGGGACACCGGACATGGTTGACCTTTTCTCGTCTCAACGTTTGCCTCTTTCACACCCGCCCCACATTAAAAAGATATATTTAAGCATCGGTACGCAAATTCTTACCGGAACCGGCTCTATCCAGATTTTCCTTTATATTGTCGAAATCAAAACCTTCATCACGCAGCGCTAAGATACGTTCTCTCAATTCAGCACTGCCGGCTCGCTCTGCCAGCGCATCGATCAGTTCTTCATACTGGGGGATGATGCTTTGAAACACCAAATCCTCTTCAATGCATATGGTGGGCAGCACCTTTCCTTTGAGTCTCGTAAACGTGCCGATACCCTCTTTTGTCTTGATGGACCACTCCTTGTATTCGATCACTTCCTGCATATCCACCGGCAACGCGGCAATCGATTCCATCATATACCCACATGCCGCACACTGTACACTGTCCAGGGTAAGAACGTCTATGCGTATTTTATTATCCATTGTTACCGCTCCCCCATGTAAAGTAACAGAGCAAATCCATTGGATTCAGCTCTAATTAAACCCTAAATACGAATATCGAAATACGAAACAAATCCAAATATCGAATGCTCAAATGACCAAAATACAGCTCATTGGTTGAACCGTATGCAGCATGTTTCGAGCATTTGAGTTTGGGTTCTTTGATATTGTTTAGAATTTCGAATTTCGTGCTTCGAATTTAAATATTTAATATCAACAGCATAACCAAATGCCTCAGTCTCCCTTCAACGTGCTTGACTTTGATTGCTGTAGCTAACGCTCGGGATACCTTGGATAATGCTCTTGGTACCATTCCCTTGCTTCATAAGCCTGGATCAGATGTTCCGCCGGAACATCGTATGGGATATCTCAACCGGGGGCAAATGTGTATCCCTGGGTGCCGCCCGCCGCAAGACTTATCAGGGCATCTTCTCTGGGTGACAGAAGTCCCAGGCTGAGTGCAAGGGTCAGCTTCAGATTGCCACCAAAGCCTTTGCCATATTTCATTGCGACATCACGGACGAAATTCAAATTCAACTGTTCATCGATGGCAAATCCATGGGTGCCGACCTTGCAGACATCTTCGATGACTTTGGTGCAGTCCCCGCAGATAAAAAAGCTGGATGTCTTACCGGCATCATGAATCGCCGTGACAGCTTCCTGGCAGTTGGGCGTAACGAATTCCTGAAAAGTTTCGGGTCGGATCTGAGACGCCACAGGGTCAACGATGGCGATGATGTCACACCCCATTTGCGCATAAAACCGGGCGGACTCGGCACAGAGTTTTCCGGCATAGGCGATAATGGCATGGGCAAAGTCCTTCTTTTTTTTAACAGCCGTAAAAATCCGCACACCGGCCAGATGGGAAGCCATGGTCAACGGACCGGTCGCCAGACCGAGCATGGCGCAATCCAGCTCATCAAGCTGCGGCTTTACCTTGGCTGCCGCCTCGAAGATGATCGGCCACCTTCCGGACGTTTTTGTGAACAATCCCAATCCGAGTTCTTCCGGTGTCTCCTTTTCGCAGAGATGGGTCCTCACCGAAGGCACATTGTCTTCCCAGTACTCCACTTCGCATCCGATGGATTCCGCTTCTATGGAAAGGTCGAACATCAGGGGAATCCCATCCGCATGATAGGTTTTGGCAGCCTGGACAACCCCCCTGGCAAGAATATCGGGATCCTTGAAATATCTGTCTGCCCGTTCATTGATGAGATAGGCACAGTTGACACCAGCATACGGGACCCAGGGGGCTTTTTCAGTTTTTTTCCCTCTTGTGGCGTCGATAAGCATCTGTTTGGCCATGGGACGACTCCTTTATAATATGGATTTACCCCCGTATAAAATCAATATCGAGGGCTAGCTGAAACATATAGTTCTTCTCCCAATTCGTTGAGAGAAAGGGTTCGAGGGGTCCAGGATTCAAGGGGTCAAGAAGTTCACTCGAACCCTCGACCCCTTGGATCCTTGAACCCTTCATTTATATTGTGTAGACCTAAACTGGCAGTGCTTCATCTCGCATTGCAGGCATTTACTGCCCGGACGTTTCCGCTGCTCTGAATCACTGTATACGACAAACCCTGATATCGATTTTGCCGGCTGCATGATAAATGCTTCATTCAAATGCACACCAGCGGATTCACCGCCCAACAGGTCGAATAACAGGGCTTGGCTTTCCAGGGCAATTCCGTTCAAACCCGGACCCAATCGACATCCTGTGAAAAGGCCCATCTGTTGTGAATGCTTCTCAACCATGTCATTGCATATCAATCCCATGGTATCCAGCATTGCCGTACCAACGGCATCCAGCAGCAGGGATTGGTATATGCTGTTGCGCTTTGCCAAATCCCCGCACATCGTCTCGAGGGCACTCCCCAGGGTGCCGACATAAACGGCAAAATATCGGGCGTGAGCATCCGTACTGTCAGGAAGAATATCCGTATACGCGCCCTCTGATAAAACGATTCCACATTCTTTTTCAATCTTATCTATCGGGATCGCTCGATAGCACAAAATCGCTTTTACCATCTCCACGGCCTGCTGGATTCCCTGGCATACCCGTTGATGCGTCTCCGGGGTCATTTGATAATCCGGACCCCCGAAGTAGCGAGCAACAGCCTCAGGTGACGGCCTGATATCTTCCGGATCGATTCCAATTCTCACCGTCGACAAATCGCCTGCATCGAACATTTCATCAGTTATTAGACTTTTCAGCATAACGATCACGGTTGTGTCTCAAACAGACGTGAGAAACCACATGTTTCGGCTCTAATATAGCGGCGCAGCCGCGTCCAATAAAATCGCAACGCGATTTTATTTTAGTACGGAAATTCAATTCCCATATCTGCGATTTCATCTTTTATTCTGCGGTACATATCGAAATGTTCCTGGGTCGGCACAGCTTTGGCGACATCGTAACATTCATGATACTCACACCCGATGGGGGCGTCCGCCGCATGGTCCTCGTATTTTGCCAGTAAATTTTTGGCAATAACATTGACTTCAGCCCGGGACAAGCCCTGGCACGCGACGGCATGACCGACCTCCATGCCGATTCTGGCTTCCAGCGGCGTTGCACGATTTTTATATTTGTTGCGGGTCGAAGCCATCTCCCACAGATGCCATCCGGTAACCGTCGAGACCATGGCATGAACCGCGGTTTCCCGGAACAACATTTCAGTCATGGGACCGGCATTGGCAAATCCATTGGAAGTATGCAGCAACTTGCTGTTTCTGGCAAGTGCCTGCCCTGCCATGGCGATGGGCCACAACAGCTCCCGGGTGGTGTTGGAACCGTAATTCAAATGAAATGGAAAGTGCTGATTGAAAATAGCACCGTGAATAACCAGGCCGATAAGACTGTATGCAACCGTGGTCACTGCCGTTCCCTCGGAGCCGCCGCACCATCCACCGTAAATCGCTCCGGTCAGGTTCCCGGTATAGCAGCCATACTGGGCATAATGGAGGGAACGATTGAGAAGTGTGTCGGCAGTTTTGAACTCGGTCAGCGATCCCACGAGCCGTGCATCTGTTTTTTGAACGCCCCACTCTTCGTTCGACACGGCAATCTGCCCACTGTCGTGTTCC
>QMMS01000218.1 GCA_003647375.1 Deltaproteobacteria bacterium | reverse complement strand
ACGCTCAAACCGCCGACCGCGTACCCATTGAACCCGATTTCCGCAATGGATTCAAGTGAGTGCCGGCGCAGGTCGTTGAACATGCCGCCCTGCACTATGCCGAAGAGGGCGCCTCCTGTTTCTTTTTTTGAATGGGTGTCTTTACACCTTTTTGCCCAACGTGTCGTCAGTTGCAGTGCAGATTCGGCTTCGCCGCGTTCAGCAGGGTAGTGCAGACATTGATCCAGACACATGATGATATCTGAATCCAGACACTGCTGTATTTCTATTGACTTTTCGGGTGTCAGCAGGTGGCGCGATCCATCGATGTGCGATTGAAAGGCGTAACCTTCTTCCGACAGTTTAGAAAGTTTGGCCAGTGAAAATACCTGGAACCCGCCGCTGTCGGTCAGTATGGGCCGGTCCCAGTTCATGAAACCGTGCACGCCTGAAAATTTTTCGATCACGTCACAGCCGGGCCGCAGGTACAGGTGGTACGTGTTTCCCAGAATAATCTGTGCGCCTGCGGCCTTGAGTTCCTCGGGCGACACGGACTTAACCGTTGCCAGTGTCCCCACGGGCATGAAGATGGGGGTCTGGATTTTGCCCCGGGCGGTTTCGATGGTACCTGTTCGGGCTTTGAATTTTTCCGATGTTGTTTTAAGAGTAAAATTAAACATGTTAGCTATGGGATGATTGCTCTTGGTACTTTAAAATAATCAATATCCAATACTCAATGTCCAATTTCCAAGGGGAAAAACCTCATTCGGACCCTCGATATTGGATGACTATTTGCTTTTCAGATTCTTTTTGGCTGTACTGATACTTGTAAAAAATATTGATATCAATTCATCTTTTTCTTTCATGAGTGGCTTGATTTCTGATTTTATGAGATTGGCCCTTATAATCATTTTTAGCCAAACTTTTGTTTCCCTTAGCTCTTTTAGACAAACTTTCATTTTATGAATAAAATCAGACCTTGACTCAGCGGCTTGTGCCTCTCCATAGTTCGGTGCAGGAGATGCTCCACTCCGCAATATTTGACCCGAAATATGCCTTCCGGCTCTTGTGTTCGGTAAAGATTCAGCTAATTGAATTATTTTGACAGCAAATTCAATCAATCTATCTTCTAAATCATAATCGTTTGACATCATTCACACTTTTTTTATTATTTTCTTTGTGGGTTAATGCTTGTCGCTGATAACCAGATGACTTCACTTGGAAATTGATTATTCATTATTGGATATTGGACATTCGTTCTTAAGATATGAGCATTGCATCACCATAACTATAAAACCGATACCCCTTTTGAATTGCAATCCGGTAGGCATCGAGAATCTTATCCCGTCCGGCAAAGGCGGAAACGAGCATCAGCAATGTCGACTGTGGCAGGTGAAAGTTGGTTACCATGGCATCGACCACTTTGAAATGAAAGCCCGGATATATAAAAAGGTCGCAGGATCCGTTGCCCGGTGCCACCTCACCGTCCGCTGTAGATGCAAACTCCAGCGTGCGCACGCATGTTGTGCCCACCGCCACTACCCGGTGTCCGGCCTGCCTGGCCTGATTGATAATTTCGGCGGTCTGGTCTGAAATGGAAAACCGCTCCGCATGCATTGCATGCTGCCGGATGTCGGAAACACGCACCGGCGAAAAAGTACCGTATCCCACATGGAGGGTAATTTCAACGACCTTGACGCCCTTTTTTTTCAACCTTTCAAGGATGTTCCCGGTAAAATGCAGCCCTGCCGTGGGGGCGGCCACAGCCCCTTTTTGAGACGCATAAACCGTCTGATAATGGATGTGGTCATCAGCTCCGTCAGCATTATCCTGGCGCCGGATGTAAGGTGGCAAAGGGACTTTGCCAATGCGGTACAGCAGGCGCTCGAAATCACCCTCATGTGAGAATCTGACTTTTTGCTGCATGCCATCGATGCCGACAACTTCCGCCGTCAGCCCGGCTCCGAATACGAACCGGCTGCCAATGCGGGGCCGTTTCGAGGCTTTGACCAGGCAGCGCGTTTCAAAATCCTTGCCGATGGCATTCCGAACGGCTTCCGATGTGTAATCGAGCAACAACAGCTCGACACGTCCGCCGGTTTCCTTCCTGCCCACCAGCCGTGCCGGGATAACTTCCGTGTTGTTGACCACCAGCACATCAGAAGCGGAAAGATGTTCCGGCAGATCGCTGAAATGGCCATGGCCGAGGGAGCCGTTTCCGCGCCCCACAACCAGCAACCGGGAATGATCCCTGCGGGCAGCAGGCTGCTGCGCTATGTTTTCCTCGGGAAGATGGTAGTCGTAGTCGTTTAAAGAATACATAATTGTCGTTTTAGCACCTATGTAGTGAAGTCACATCATGTATGCTTAGGATTTTAGTTTCTTATTCATCCGGGTTGGGTTTTATGTAATCAGCAGCCTTACTCTATCTGCTGAAGACTCACCTAAAACGTAAAACAATTTTCTTAATTTTTGCCTAAATATACCAGAAATATCCCTGAAATCATCAAAACCAGCCCTACCCGCCGCAGGGTGTTTTCCGGCATTTCCAGCACCTTTTCAACCCAGCCTTTCATCTTTCCGGGGAACGCAAAATAGGGAATGCCCTCCACCACCATGACCATGCCGATAACACACAGAAAAAAATCCATATTTATCCCCGACTAAATGCGCCACGGGGCGCATTTAGTTAGCGCAGCTGCGCTGCCATTACATCCAACAAGCATCACTCCACTTTATAACTATTGGATTTTATTAGAATGACATTTGTTGCGCGGTTAACATAAAGAGCTATTTATAACGTCTAGTTTCTGATATTGTCAAAAAGAAATCCAACTTTCATTTCCCATCCAAACGATATTCCTTATCTCCCCGATCGTATGCCGACGATATTTCATCTTGACTATTTCTTACTGAAATATTAATCTCCATCTAAAAATACTCGCGAGTTTTTTCCGATTGGGATTAAAATATGGGCAAATATATTCAGCGCTATATTCAAAATGAAATCGAAAATGATTTGAGCCGTAAAATGGTTTTTATAGGCGGACCGCGTCAGTCCGGCAAAACCACCCTGGCAAAATTTCTTTGTAAAAAAGCCGGCTGCAACCTTGGGGAAAGGTATCTCAACTGGGATGCGGCTGCAGACAGGGAAAACATCATCAAAGAACAGTTCCCTGCTGGTAATGGTATCCTCATTCTTGATGAAATACACAAATACTCCCGTTGGCGACAGGTGGTTAAGGGTCTTTTCGACAAAAGGGGAGATGAACTGGACATACTTGTAACCGGCAGCGCCCGGTTGGATTATTATCGCAGGGGAGGCGATTCGCTGCAGGGGCGTTACCATTTTTATCGGCTCATGCCGCTGACGTTGAACGAATTGTTGCCGATAAATAAGGCCGGGCTTACGGACCTTTTTAATTACGGTGGTTTTCCGGAACCATTCCTGTTGAAATCTGACAAGGATACCCGGCGATGGAGCAGGGAGTATCGTTCCCGGGTGATTCAGGAAGACCTTGCCAATCTTGAAAATGTTATGGACCTAACCCACATTGAAAATTTGGTGCTCCGGCTCCCTGATCTGGTCGGGTCTCCGCTATCACTCAATGCCCTGCGTCAAGATCTTCAAGTATCGCATCAATCCGTATCACGATGGATAGGTATGCTCGAGAACCTCTACATGATTTTTCGAATCTACCCTTTTGGTGCACCCAAAATCCGTGCCGTAAAAAAGGAGGCAAAGCACTATCACATGGACTGGACCGTGATAGCCGATCCGGGTGCCCGTTTTGAAAATATCATCGCCTGCCATTTGCTGAAATGGTGCTATTACCAACAGGATAGCGAGGGGCGTGAAATAGAACTGCGCTATTTTAGGGACATAGACAAACGCGAAGTTGATTTTGTCATTTTAGAAAATAAAAATCCCCTCCATTTTATCGAATGCAAACTGTCTGACAAGAAAGTTGCCCTTCCTTTGAAGTACCTGAAAAAGAGGTTTCCACAAGTTGCGGCGACACAGGTACTCTTCAAAATAAATTGTGATTTTGTAACCAGGGAAGGAATCCGTGTGTGCTCGGCAAATCAATTTTTAAAAGACTATATTTGATCGCCATATCGTCATATTTTATGGAAATATGACGACATGATGTCAATGTATTTCCTTATGCTGGTAAGATGCTTGTCTCCCGACACGATGATCTTACCGTCAGATACTCTTCGATGGTTTCCTGCGACAGGCATAGAACAATGCTGCCATTTTTCCACCCAATCCTTTACAATGAAAAAGGTTGGTGTTAGTTTTCAAACGAAATCGCGGAGCGATTTCGTTTGAAATATATAGAAACATGAACGAAAAAATAATTCCTGCTAAACCAGAGGAAATAAATATGTTTGAATCCGTCATCGGGCTGGAGGTCCATGCCCAGCTGAAAACCAGGACCAAAATTTTCTGCGGCTGCTCAACCGCGTTCGGCGCACCGCCCAACACGCACACCTGCCCGGTCTGCCTGGGTATGCCGGGTGTGCTGCCGGTACTCAACAAGAAGGTGGTCGATTATACCCTCAAAATGGCCGTTGCCACCCACTGCAGTGTCAACCGGGAAAGCCGTTTTGCCCGCAAAAACTACTTTTACCCGGACCTCCCCAAGGGCTACCAGATATCACAATACGAACTGCCCATTGCCGAGCACGGGCATCTCCACATCGAGATCGAAGGACAAAAAAAGCGCATCGGCATCACCCGCATCCACATGGAAGAGGACGCCGGCAAGCTGACCCATGACACTGCCCGGCCAATAAGCCGGGTCGACCTGAACCGCACCGGCGTGCCACTCATGGAAATCGTCAGTGAGCCGGACATGCGCACCCCGGAGGAAGCCGGCGCCTACTTGAGGCAACTGCGCTCCATTGTGCGCTACCTGGATGTGAGCGACGGCAACCTTGAAGAGGGCAGCTTCCGCTGCGACGCCAATGTATCCATCATGCCCAAGGGGTCGGATATCTTCGGCATTCGTGCGGAATTGAAAAACCTCAATTCGTTTAAACACGTGGAAAAAGCCATTGCCTATGAGGTATCCCGCCAGAAAGAGATTATCATGGACGGCGGAGCAGTCGTTCAGGAAACCAGGCTCTGGGACCCGGCCAAAAACAGGACCTTTTCCATGCGCGGCAAGGAAGATGCCCACGACTATCGCTATTTTCCGGACCCCGACCTGTTGCCCCTTATCATCGACGACGCGTGGGTGGAAGCCACCCGGAAAAACCAGCCCGAACTGCCGGAACAAAAAAAAGCCCGGTTCATCGATGCATACGGTCTGCCGGCCTATGATGCCGCTGTGCTTTCCGCCAGCCGTGAACTGGCCGACTATTTCGAAGCCTGCGTGAAACTGTTTCCCAAGCCCAAGCCGGTGAGCAACTGGATCATGGGCCCCCTGCAGGGCCTGCTCAACACCTCCGGAAAGTCCATCCTCGAAGCGCCTATCGCCCCGGCAGCCATGGCAGAACTGCTCGAACTGGAGGACGAAGGCGTGATCAGCAATAAAATCGCCAAAATAGTCTTCGAAGAGATGGCTGCCACCGGAGAACCGGCTAAGACAATTGTCAACCAAAAGGGCCTGGTCCAGGTGTCTGACGTTGCGGCCATCGAAAAAATTGTCGCCACGATTCTGGATAGCAACCCCAAGGAGGTGGCGGCGTATAAAAACGGCAAAACCAAACTCATGGGCTTTTTCGTGGGCCAGGTCATGCGGGAAACCAAAGGCAAGGCCGACCCGAAGATTGTGAATCAGCTGCTGAGGGAAAAACTTCGCTAATCGCTTTGGGCAATAGTTGAAAGCCCTGGATTCCCGCCTTCGCGGGAATGACCCAGGGTCCTATGGTAAAACAGGTACGTTGTCGGTTTACGACATCATCCTTCTTGTAAGCATGCCCACTACTGGCAGGTCGGAGAATTCTGAAAAAGATAAGACCCAAAGCGATTTGAACCGGCGTCATTCCCGCGGAGGCGGGAATCCAGAAATGGCTTGTGCATGTAACGAAATACATAAACGTCATTCCCGTATGCCTGCCCCTTCGTAGGAAGGGGGCGAGGATCCAAATATATACGGCCAAATAAAAAAATTAGCGTTTATTCATACTGGAGGCTACCTTGAAATCGAAAATAAATTTTTTCCATATTAAAATACTTGTTCTCATAACCCTGCTGCTTGTTCTCGTTCTTCAGAAAGCAACAGCCCAGGATGAATCCGTCAAAATCGCCATCACCCCCTTTGCCCTCAATGCGCCGGAAGACATGCAATACCTCAAGTCCGGCATTCATGACATGCTCGAAACCCGTCTCTCCCATGACCAAGATGTCGTGGTTATCAGTGAGGAAAAGACCGCCCAGGCCATGCAAGGCATGCAGGAACCCCTCGATGAAAACGAAGCCCGGGAAATAGGCCAACGCCTGGGCGCCGACTTTGTGCTCTTCGGCAGCCTGACCGTTTTCGGCTCCAGCGCCAGCCTGGATGCCCGGCTTGTGGATGTCATTGGCAATGAAGAAACCTTCACCTTTTTCGAGCAGAGCGAAACCATCGATGACCTGGTACCCAAAATCAATACATTGTCCCGCAATATCAATGCGAAGATGACCGGTGCTGCCTTGGCCGCCATTAGTGCTCCCGTACCGGCGCCACAACCATCTAAGCAAGCCCAGGCCCACCCTGAAAAAATGATTGATACCCCGATTCAGGCGGAAACAGATGCAGAGGGAAAAGCAATGTCCGCCGCTACAATCGGCGGAGTGCTCTCATCACAATTCTGGAAAAGCCGTACGTACAAAATCAACATTCACGGCCTGGCCCTGGGGGATGTGGATGGAGACAAGAAAATAGAAACCGTGGTTATTACCGGCAACCAGCTCTTCATTTTCCGAAACGAAGCCAACAAATTCTACAAGATTTACGAACTCAAGAAGTCGTCCAACAAATATTTTATCGGGGTGGATATCGGTGACATCAACGGCAACGGCATCTCTGAAATATTCATATCCGGGCTAACACCGCAGCGGACGGGGGTATCTTCGTTTGTTCTGGAATACGATGGAAAGGATTATCGAAAAATAGTCGACAACAGCAGCAGGTTGTACCGGGTCATCCACACAGACGGCCAGCCGCCCATGCTGTTCGGCCAGGATTTCACGCCACGAGTAGAAAAAGTCAACCCTATCTACCATCTGCACTGGTCCGGGACGTCCTATACAGCCGGCGATAATGTCATTGCCAAGGACTCCATCAACCTGATGGGTTTTGCCTTTGGCGATGTCTTCAACCGCGGCAGCAACAGCGTGCTGGCCAATAATTATTTGGATCGCCTGGAACTGTTCGATGAAAACGGCATCCATGAATGGACCGGGAGTGAACACTATGGCGGCAGCACGCTTTCTTTTTCCATAGGCATGACCGGCAAGGGAGAGGAGGAGTTCCGCTATCTCCCCATGCGGGTCCTTTTAAAAGATCTCGATCAGGACGGGCAACAGGAAGTGATCGCGGTCAAGAACTATGAATTGGCCGGGCGCGCGCTGAAGGACTTCAGGGTGT
>QMMS01000217.1 GCA_003647375.1 Deltaproteobacteria bacterium | reverse complement strand
TTCAACAACAACCAATGAAACATCGAATGTTCCACCGCCGAGGTCATAAACCAGAACCGTCTCGTCGGCTTCGATTTTGACGTCGTAAGCCAGGGCAGCGGCCGTGGGCTCGTTGATAATTCGGGCAACATCGAGGCCGGCCAGAACTCCGGCATTTCGGGTGGCTTTCCTCTGGGCGTCGTCGAAATAAGCCGGCACCGTTATCACCGCCCGGTCAATTGTTTCCCCAAGATGTTTTTCAGCGGCACGTTTCAGTTTCTTGAGAATTAAAGCGGATATTTCCTCAGGTGCCAGCATTTGATTCCCCATACCGACCTTGCAGCTTTCCCCCATTTTCCTTTTAATGGAAAGAATCGTTGCATCGGGTCTTACAAGCATCTGATTTCTGGCGGCCGTACCGACGATCAAATTCCCCTTTGCATCGAGTCCGACACAAGAGGGCATAACTGAATTTCCTTCTACCGGAACAACTTCCGGCTGACCATCATCAACCACGGCAACTTCGGAATTGGTGGTTCCTAGATCGATTCCTATGCAAACACTCATCTGTCATTTCCTTTTCAACCAGCCACTTTGACCTCGGCAAATTTTATAACCTGGTCGTTATAAAGATACCCACCTGCGCTTTCCTCCACGACAGTGTTGGGTTCAATAGATCGGGAGGCAACAACTTCAACGGCTTTCATGTACGCTGGATCAAATGGTCTGGAAAGGGTGTGTATTGCCGTAACGCCATGACCGCGCAGCAGCTGTTCGAAATGGTCTCTCATTATAACAATGCCTTGAAGCAGTGTTTTCCATTCTGCCAGCCATTTTTTTCGTGAGGAGAAAAAACCGGTTTCCGGTGGTTTGGACAATTTAATTTCTATGCGCTTTACTCTCTCCAACAACTCCACAAGAGACATAAACAGTTCTCTATGCGAAGCCCCATCAACGGGATCCTGTTTCGAATCCTCTTTTTTGATCTGTCGTGCAGACGGAGTCAGGGGTTTCACCATCGTGTGAAAATCACTCAATGCATCGTTGAAGCGGGTAAATGCATCGTGATTTCGACGGGCATCCTTGCGTACCTCGCCACGTAATATACAGAGCTCTTCATAAAAGGAGTAAAGGTCGGGTGGTTCGGGGACAGTGTCCCGCGGTATCGGCCATGAATCCACCTCGCCAACCCACCGTTTAAAATTCCGGACAAGCCGGACTTTCCACGCTTTCCCACTGCTGCCGGCAGGCGGGCGGTTTTCAGTAATAGCGACACGGTCTCGATCTACCTGTTGTCCATTTTCATCTATCTTTTCGCGCATTGCCTCAGATACCTTTTCAAGGCCCCAAATTTTAAGGGCGTTCGTTTACGTAAAGTGAAGCCGGCCAGCAAGACTTCGAAAGGCGATCCGGCACCGGGATTTCGATTAAACAAATCATATTGTAGCCGCTGGTCTTCGTTCTTCAAAAGATGATAGGCTTCGCTGACCTGTTTGAATTGTTTGGGAAACCGCTCCGGTGAATAAATCTTGATCAATTCAAGATAGGCGCTCCGAACCGCCGAATCGTCTACATCGCATGGGATGTTCAAAACATCGTAAGGATTCATCGGTTTTATTCCCTAACCCAGATTAACCGGAAAAAAATCTCTTATCACAGATCATGAAAGATCGGAAACACGAAAAGCAGTAATTTTTTTATTTTATAGGCATCATGTTCTGGGCTGCCTATGTATTGCCGGGACAAATGCCACAATCGAGAAACCGATTCTGCCCGGCACCTATACAGCCGTGCGGACATCCATGGGCGTTGTCACTCAAACAGGTCGAGCTGCCTGTGGCGGTCCTGTTTAGAGGGCGCAGACTTCGAATTACTGTTCGAGGATCTTTTCTTAGATCCTCGACCCCTCTTTGCAGGAGGGAAAAAGGGGCCGAAGTCCTCCTCTTCGTCGTCGTCAAACCAGTCATCGTCGGTGGGCATGCCGAAAGACTCCATCAACGATAATGCATTTTCAGTTTCCTTTATTGCCTGGCGCACCCGGGGGACAAGATCCCGGATTTCCTGTTTTTCCGCAAGGTCGAGAATGATCCGTAGTTCCTTCAAACTTCGTTCGGGGTTACGGAAGTCCATTCCCAATTGCTGCCGGGATAGATACCGGAACATTCGCATTTCCGCATCGTCTGGATACAGCTTCAGCATTTTGGCGGTGTATTTGCGGGCAACACCCTGATCGTCGCTTGTTCCTTCCAGGCCGTATTCGATCACCTTAACGGCAACCTTTCTGGAAACGCCCTTGCCAAGGACTTTTCGCAGGTAGCTGTTCAATCGTGCCGTTTCCCTCTTTATCCGTGAATGCTTTGATGGGATTTGACGAATGTATCCGAAAGTTTCAACGAGATCCTCCGCGGGGTCGGACGCAGGTTGTCCGGAGTATATGCCATCAAGGACGCTTCCATGCTCTTCCAAGTACTTGGCCGGGGCTTCGTAAATGTGACCGATAAGCCACAAAAAACAGTGAAGCTTCAATTCGTGGCCACACAGTTCGAATGCCTGCAGTTTGAACTGTGCTCCTTCTTCTTCATTTCCGGCCAGCCATTCGAAAATCGCCCACCGCGCAAACAAATACGCCTGGCCACGAGTGAAGTCTTCGGATTGCCGCTGAGCCTTCTCCAGGGCTTTGGCCAGCAGGTCCCGGCATTTCTCCATAGCCCCTTTTTGGGCGTACATCAAGCCGGCTTTGACACAGGCGATTATCAAATACGTCCGGAGCATGCTGTCAAGGGGGTCCAGGCTCAAGGCCTGCTCAAGATATTTCAGGCCTTTGATCAGCGCATTTCTTTTAAGGCATTGCAGCCCGGCTTTGTACAGGCTCTCTTTTTCATCGGGAAACCGTTTAATGATGTCATCCAGCTTTCTATTGGCCTCTGCTTTCTGCCGGGTTTTTTCATAGAGTTCCAAGAGAGAAAAATGCGTTTTCAAGTTATCCGGACAATACAGCAGGGCTTTTTGATAACATGTTTCCGCAAGGGTTTCGTTTCTCAGTTCCGGCCTCTGGCGATTCTGTCGAAAAAAGAAGAAAGGGATCATTGTATCTTCTGCCATATCTTCCATGGAATAGACATCACCTAAATGGGCATATACGGCAGCCTCGACACGTTTGTTTCTACCATGGTGCTGCTGATAGGCGAATAAAAAAGATCTCCATTCCTGCATCGTTTCTCTATCCGCATACGGGTCGGTTTCAAGGGAAAGTGCCAGGGCCCGGCTTGCCTGCATTTTTTCAAAACTGTTTTTTTTCCCTTTTTGCAGAGCAAGGTCGAAAAGAAAATCGAAGTACTTTTCTGACCGCATGTCCTCAGTATCTGTTATGGCATTGAAATAAAAGGTGGACAGGGATCGTTGAATCCCGGGTTTTTGCGAAGGAAAACCATCCAGCCTGGATCGCAGGTGCTTATACGAGTCCCGGTATCTTCCCACCCGCCACAGGTACTCGGACCGGGGTAAACAATCAGCGAGGTTTTCATCTCCCGCCAAGCAACAGATATCGCCCAGCAAATCGAACTTTTTATGCCCGGTTGCAAGCCATCCGGTTTCTTTTAGGATTGTCAGAAATGCTTGGGCGGCTTTACCGGGAACCGTCCCTGGGAAAATTTTTTCGAGAGCTTTCAGGGCTCTTGCATCATCGTGAGCATAGAATGCGCAAATACCCTTGATAAACCATTTCCATGGTGAAAAGAGGGAACGCGTTCCCATCGGTTGGATCAAAGACAGCGCCTCCGCGTAGCGTTCCTGCGCAACGGCGTCCAGAGATGAATGGACCCGGGATATATCGGTCAGTAAAGGCGGGGACAAAGGAAATGATCGATCCCGATTTTCAAACGCAACAATCAGGGCATCTCCCATCAGTGATTCGCTTTCGGTGAAAGGGGGTTTCCGGCCGGCAAGTGCTTCCGCCGCAATGTTTGCAGCTTGGGAATAATTTTCTTCAGCCAGGGCCAGCCTAACTGCTTCGAGATACAGTTTTGGGCGATCGGTGATGTTTTCAAGCGATGTCAATACTGCCTTCGCATCCCGGAATTTTCCCTGGTCCATCAGCAGGTGAAACAGGCAGCGGCATGATTCAATGAGTTCGGAGAGGTATTTATCCCGGTTTTGCTTGCACAGCTGACCAAACAGGCTCCGGGCCTGTCGATAACGGCCGGCCCGCATGTGAGCATCGGCGGCGTTTTGAAGGGTTTCGGTAGATACCGGTTTTTTGCGGCTCTTTTGTTTTTTCTTTTTTTTCTTTCCCATATACCATCCGGGCCGCTTTATGATTCGGCGAAAGCTGAAAAATACAAAGCATGCGTCGGGGTGTCAATAGAAAATTGCTGCAGGTCGTTGACACAATCGTTGCGGAGGTTTGTTTCGGGGACGACTCAGAAGCATAATCGTTGAATATGATGTTCCAGATGGTCTGAAACCTGCTTAAAGGCAAGCAAAAGGTACGCCGGCAATTTGTTCGTCATACAGGCGAGGGCTTTCGTCATTATTGATGACCAATCCAAAACGACATTTTTGATCCTTGATAAAATCTTTCAGAGTCCGTAACTGTTTTAACGGTACAGTCTGGGTATATTTGATTTCAATGGGGATCAGCCCAAATTCACCTTCAAGTATCAGATCGACTTCAGCACCCCCGCCGGTTCGGTAATAATAGTAGTCGAAACCTGCACCGGTTGCATTGAGGCCGCGGATGATTTCCTCGATGACCAGCCCTTCCCAAGAGCGGCCCTTAACCGGATGAGTGGCCAGAAGATCCAGATCCGATATCCGTAGCAGGTAATGGAGAAGGCCGCTGTCACGAAAATACCCCTTTGGATGTTTCACAATACGTTTCAACGCATTTTTCGTATAGGCGGGGATGCTTCGCCAGAAAAAAGTTCCATCGGCGATTTCAAAATAATCCCGGACCGTGGGCTGGGATACACCGAGTGATCGCGACACGTCTGAATAGTTGATGACATTTCCGGATACACCGGCCAGGATCTGCACAAAAAGACGGAATCTGTTTTCGTTTATGCCGGGAAATAGTTTTGCCACGTCTCGATACAGATAGGTGCCGGTATATTGATTCATCCAGAGAGAATGAAATCGGTTGCTTTTTTTTAACCATGGCTCCGGATATCCGCCCTTGAACCAGAAATCATGAACATCCTGTACGCTCCCAAGCGGCTTAAGCTCACCAATAAAATTTCGAGCATGCACCCTGTCGGTTAAAAACTGGAAAAACGGTGGTGACGGTTCTTTCCTTACTTCAGAAAAGGAAAACGGCGCCATCTCTATGATACCGATTCGTCCGGCAAGGCTCTCGGAAATGGCTCGAACCAGTTTGGAGGAACTGGAGCCGGTGATGACAAATCGGCCGGTGCTTTGCCGATCCCTGTCCACTGCCACGCGCAAGGCAGCAAACAGCTCCGGCCGCAACTGGGCCTCATCAATCGCAATTTTGTCGGGATTCAAGCGAAAAAACAGATCGGGATCCTGAGAAAGGGTTTGAAAATCACTCTGCTTTTCAAGGTCAAACACTTTCCAGCCCTTGGGAAGTGTTTGAAGAAGTGTTGTTTTCCCACATTGCCGGGAACCAATGAGAGCTACGCAAGGGAAAAAAGCAAGATATTCCTGCAACAGTTTTTCATATTGGCGAAACATACCATGTAATTTAAAACATATTCTTTGAAAATACAAGGTAAATTTTATTATTCATTCAACATTTTAGTCCAGCCAATGATCCGGCATAGTAGATGGGAATGAAGTGCAACCTTTGTTCTAACCGTTTGGCATAGGGGCCACTATAGAGTACAAGACCTTCAGGGCATTCCGGGTAACGCTGGAGTATTGCGTGCATGCTTCTGAGGGTTCCGCCACTACCGGACTTTACTTCGATCGGATAAATTTGCCCCCGGTATTCAAACAGATAGTCAACTTCAGCCGTGCTGCCGGGTGCATTCCTGGCCCAATAGTAAAGGCCCCCATCCTGCGCGGCGATTAACTCTTGGGCAACAAACTGTTCTGCAAGCTTGCCGCGATAAATAGCCAGCAAATCCTCCTGCTTAATTTCAACATCCACTGGCAGATGGTTCAGTCTCTGCATCAAACCGATATCAATAAGAGAGGCCTTGAATTTTCGATTATTGGCGATACTTCCCAATGGTATTGCCGGCTGTTTTACTGAAGGTATTTTGTACAGGACGTTCGCCATACACAATAATTCGAAAGCTTTGCGGATGGTCGGGTTGGAATAGCCGCTAGTAAGTCGCGAATACATAACTTGATCCCCGACCCTTGTTGCGCAGCCGGACAGAACCTGATCGAGGCATAATTTATCGGCGCGCAGGGCATATCTTGCAAAGTCCTGACGGTAAGAAACAAGAATTTCCGACTGAACATCAAAAGCTTCCAGCATGGATCCAGTGTCGAGATATGCCTGTACCGCTTCCGGCATTCCCCCTGTGAAGAAATAATATTTAAGCTGGGTGATCATGAGCTTATGAATAAATTCGTCTATTTCGGTCGGCGGTTCCTGCAGTATCCGGTATAATTGTTCATGACCGCCCGCCAACAAAAACTCGGCAAACGTCATTGGATACATATTGACGAACTGGATACGGCCTACCGGGAATGGTATTTCACCCAAGGCAAAATCCAACAAAGATCCTGCTGCGATAACATGCAGCCCGGGTTTTTCTTCATAAAGATATCGCAGTGCCATGAGCGCCCGGGGGCAGGCCTGTATTTCATCAAGAAACAGAAGGGTTTCACCGGGTCTAATTTTTTGCCGAGAGGCAATTTCCAGTCGTGATAAAACGGTATTGCTGCTGAGATCGTCCTGGAAGATTGTGTGCAGATCATTGCGTTTTTCCAGGTCTATTTTCAGCATATTTTTGAAATATTTTTGTCCAAATGCCTCAACAGACCAGGTTTTTCCGGTCTGACGTCCCCCTCTGACGATCAAGGGCTTGCGCCTGTCGACATCTTTCCATTTTATCAATCTGGCTTCTATCAATCGTTCCATTCACAGAGTCCTTTAAAATATATAGTCATTATTACTGTATATCCTTTAAAATATCAAGGCAATTATTAATGAAAGGATAAAAAACGTGGAGGTGGATCATCATGACAGGGAACGATAGGTCAGATTGATGTTCCGATTTTTCAAAGCTCTCTTTTGACGACGGTTGTTATTCATAATTCAAGGGTTGACTTTTATGTTAGGCAAAGTTAACGTAAGGTTGATTTTAAAGTTAACTTATACTATTCAGGGAGCACATTCCATGTCCAAATATGTAAGTGCAAAGGATTTTCGTCAAGGTTTTCCTAGCGTTAGTGAAGATCTCAAACAATGGGGCGAAATTATCGTTCTTAAAAGATCAAAACCTTTATTCAGGATCCTGCCATTCGAAGAGTCCCCGAAAGATCTCCTGGACAAGGTCGCATCAAGGGAGGATGATTATCAACCCGATCTTGAAGAAATATCCCGAATTGTTCATATGCTTCGGAAAACCTGATGAAGATAGTTGTCGATACGAACGTGGTCATATCAGGTTTGATATGGA
>QMMS01000216.1 GCA_003647375.1 Deltaproteobacteria bacterium | reverse complement strand
TTTTCAGGTTAACCGAACCACTCATAGAACACGTTGTGACCGATGAGGATATGCAGTGTTTTGCATATCTAGATTGCGTGGAAATGCTGAAATTCGGTAATACCTGTATCAGTGAATTCGAGACTTTTTCAGACGATACGGCGTCGGCAATCATGGAATCCGGCATTCGCGGTGTTCTGGGAGTGAACATGACGGATGCGGATTGGGATTTTTCCGATCCAAATGCACTGCCGAATTATAGTCCGGATTTGATGAAAACAAACCTGGATAAGGCAATCAAGTTTTATGATACCTGGCATGGTAAAAATAATGACAGAATTTCCGTTCGTTTCAGCAACAATATACCCTTGCTCTGTTCACCCGAATTTTTAACGGAAACAAAAAAATTGGCAAAGGAACGCGGTATCGGTGTCAACACCCACATCAACACAGAATCATTTGAAGTTGAAGCTTATCAACAAATGTATCAAAAAGTCGGGGTTGAATTTCTTTCCGATATCGATTACCTGGATGAAAATACAAACTTGGTTCATTTGATTTATACCCAGGACCGGGAAATTGATATCATCAAAGAAACCAATGCATACATGATCCATTGTCCATATGAAATGGGCAAAAGAGGGGCATGCGCTCCCCTTGGTAAAATGTACGCGGCCGGCCTCAATATTGCCTTGGGTTCGGACTGGTTGATGTTGGACCCCTTTGAACAGATGCGATATGCCGCTGTGCTGGCCAGGATTGACAGTGGCGACGCTCTGTTGAACAAGGCCTATGATTTTCTGGAAATGTTCACCATAAAAGCCGCCAAAGCGCTAGATTTAGATGACAAAATCGGGTCCCTTGAAATCGGAAAGCTGGCGGATATCATTTTGGTTGATTTTGACCAACCGCATATCGTGCCCATGAACAGCCATTATGACCCGGTCACCAACCTGGTTTACAATGTCCACGGCAGTGATGTTTCGATGGTAATCATCGATGGTGAGGTTGTGGTGGAAAACGGGAAAGTGAAAACCATCGATGAGAAAAAAGCCATGCAGGAAGCGAACCTCCGTTCGGAGGCAGTCTTTAATAAATTCAAAAGCCTGGACCATTAACCGCTAAACCCGAAAGTGAATTCCGAACTATGAGAAAAAGAAAAAATGCCGAACTTCGCAAACCGGAAATACTGGAGCACTTTTATCAGGTAATCATTCAGGAGGGCATTGAAGGCGCATCCATGGCAAAGATCGCAGCTTCGATGGACATCCATACCAGTCTTATCTTCCACTACTTTAAAAGTAAAGAGAACATGTTAGTTGAACTGGCAGAATACATACAGAAAAAATATGACCCGCAACACGTCAGGGAACAGATTGAAGCCATTAAAGATCCGGAACGCAGGTTCAATGTATTTTTAGATACCCTGTTTTCTGAAGCAGATATCAATACCGTGAATTCCAGTGTGTATTATGCCTTTTATTACCTTAGTTACCGGAATCCAAAAGTACGCAAGCTTTTTGTGCACATGTTTAAAAAACATCGGGATTGGATCACCCGGGAACTCGAAATATTCATGCAGGAAGGCATTATTAAAGATACGGACCCGGAATTGGCCGCTGATTTCATTGTTTCAGCGTTTGAAGGGCTTTCATTTCATTCCGATTTCCTTGCCGGGGATAAGCCTTTTAGCTTATTTGGACAATATGCAAAGAAGTTAATCAAAGATTTCCTGAAAACATAGTCGCTACAGACTGAGATAGGGATGGCCATACGAGGCTTTTTTCAACCATAAGTTAACAGATTGATCAATTAACTTAAAGGAGGAGGGATGAAAAATTTAGAAAAAGGAAAACTACCCTTTTGGATAAAACTCGGTTACGGCGGGCTTGAAGGTGGCACCAGCTCGGCTTGGAATCTTGTCTACATTTTCTTTTTGTACTTCCTGACGGATGCAGTCGGCATCAACCCGGCTCTGGCCGGATCGGTTCTGATGATTGCCACCCTCTGGGATG
Source organism: Deltaproteobacteria bacterium (assembly GCA_003647375.1). The sequence continues at coordinate 5,761 of QMMS01000216.1, read as the reverse complement.
CTTTTACCGACCCTGCCATCGGGATTATTTCGGACAATCTGAAATTAAAATGGGGCCGCAGGCGTCCCTTTCTACTGATAGCGGCTCTGCCCTTCGGCATCACCGTTTGGTTGCTTTTTACCGATTTTCATTTGGGTTTTGCCTATCACGTGGCAATGGTCATTTTGTTTTTTACTTTTTTTACGATGGCAAACGTGCCTTATCAAGCCTTGGGCGCTGAAATGACCCAGGACTACAACGAGAGAATGAGCTTGGTTACCTTTCGGTCGTGGTGGATGCAGATTTTCACCCTGGTGTCGGCCTCCCTTCCTTTGGTGTTCGTGGACATTTTCGGCAAGGCACTGGGGAATATGTCGGCAGGCTGGTCAGCCATGGCCGCCATGTTCGGCGCAATGTCCGTTTTACTCATCCTTTTAACCTGGCGTACGACCCGGGGCTATGAACTGTTTCCGGAGAGCACTGGATTCAGATTCAGAGATATTTATGATGTGATACGGCAAAACCGGACTTTCCGCTATACATTGGGTGTCTGGGTTTTTAGCATCGTCGCCCTCAATTTCGTAGTGTCCACGGCTATCTACTTTTTTACCTATGTCATGGGCTTTGGTGAAAGCATGATGGGTATGGCCTTTGGCGTATTGATTGCCGCCAGCCTGATATACCTGCCGATAATCGACTATGTCGCCAGAAAGAAGGGCAAACGGATCGCTTTTATTGTTTTCGCTACATTCTGGGGGGTGTTGAGTCTTGTCTTTGTGCTGACTATAGCCGGACCGCAGGATTCGACAATTTTCTGGATAAGCCTGGTGACAGGCGGAGCGGTCAGTGCATGCATGGTTTACATGCTGGGATGGGCGATGATTCCGGACATTACCGAGGTCGATGAGCTCATGAGCGGTCAGCGCCGGGAAGGTCTCTATTTCGGGGTAATGGCCTTTATCCAGAAAATCGCCAGTGCTGTGACCCTGCAGTTGATCGGGTTAATTCTGGCCTGGGTTGGTTATCAACCTGACATTGCCCAGACATCGGAAGCAATCTGGGGAATCAGGATTTTGATGTATGCAGCACCGGTGGTGTTTCTCATTCCAGCAATCATCATCGCCTACTATCTGCCCATGACCCGCGAAAAGCATCAGGCCCTGTGCGATATCTTGAAATTAAAAAAAGAAAACAAGGAATACGACATCACCCCGATTAAGGATCTATTTTAGGAGGAAAATAATGAAAAGTATTGACCAAGCAGCATTTGACAATCTGAACACCGAGGCAATCCGGCAAAAAGATAAAAACCATCACGTTCACGCCTGGGCAGACCTGCATGCATTTGAAAAAGAAGGCGCCTTGATGATCGCACAAGGGGATGGCTGCTATATCTATGACACGGACGGCAAAAAGTATCTCGATTCTCCGGGGGGATTGTGGTGCAACAATATTGGTTTGGGGCGCAGCGATATGGCCCAGGCCATTGCAGACCAGGTTAAAAAGATCTCATTTAACAGTAATTTCAACGATTTGGGATCTATACCGTCTGCTGAATTGGCAACAAAAATAGCCCAGCTGGCGCCCGGGAACCTTAATCGTGTCCATTTTACAACGGGTGGGTCAACCGCCATAGACACAGCCTTTCGCCTGGTTCAGCTGTACCACTTCGCCCGCGGGAATGAATCAAAAAAACATATGATCTCCAGAAAAGATGCCTATCACGGTTCCACTTATATCGGCAGTTCACTGGGAGGAAAGGCGGGTGATCGTCTGCCTGCGTTTTCCTACCTGGACGATATCGTTCATCATATTTCCTGTCCCAATTTTTATCGGGCTCCCGAAGGCATGCGCGAACAGAACTACCTGGATTTCCTGGTGAAAGAACTGGAAGACAAAATTTTATCTCTTGGTGCCGATAATGTGGCTGCTTTTTTTGCAGAACCAATCCTGGGCGCAGGCGGTGTTGTCGTTCCGCCTGAGGGCTATCACAAGCGTACCTGGGATATCTGCAAGAAATATGACGTGCTTTATGTTGCCGATGAAGTGGTGACCGCTTTTGGCCGGCTGGGGCACTGGTTTGCATCTGAAGACGAATTCGGCATCGTACCGGACATCATCACATGCGCCAAAGGCATTACTTCAGGATATCTCCCCTTGGGGGCCACCATCTTTTCCGATGAAATCTATGGGGTGATCAGTGCGCCGGATTCTGAGGTATATATGGCCCATGGATTGACCTATTCCGGGCACCCGGTCTGCTGTGCCGCCGCCCTGAAGAACATTGAAATCATGGAAGAAGAAAATCTCTTTGAACATGTAAAAAAGATTACCCCCTATTTTGAACAGCAGCTGAATACGCTGCTTGACCTGCCCATTGTCGGAGAAGTACGCGGGAGGGGGCTCATGCGATGTGTTGAGTTTGTTGCCGACAAAGAGACCAAAACCGACTTTCCTGAAGAAGTCAATATCGGTAAATGGGTTTCGGACCAGGCCGATGAAAGGGGGCTGATCATCCGGCCCATCGTGAATCTTAATATTATGTCACCCCCGCTGACCATTACCGAAAAGGAAGTGGATTTCATCGTGAATACCTTGCGCGATAGTATCAAAGCTGCCATGCAAGAACTTCGTAAAAAAGGAATATGGCAAGAATAGCCGAACAACTGATACAAATTTTCACGCCCAAACACATACAACCAAGCATGAAACAATTTTTAATGAAAGGAGGAAAAAATGAAAAAGACAATGTTAATTGCAGGATTGATCGCGGTAATGTACCTCTGTCTGCCGGCCATGGCCTTTTGTGCGGACGTTAGCTTTGTGATTAAAAAGCTGAGAAACAATAAAGGTACGGTTCTGGTTTCCATCTACGATGATGCCAGTCAATGGAATGATGATGGTAAATGGATAGCTGAATGTAAAAATGAGAAACCAATTGTCAACAATCAAACCCGTGCAGTTTGCAGCCTGAAACCCGGGACTTATGCCGCTGCTCCATTTCATGACGAGAACGATAACAATGAATTTGATACGAATTTCTTTGGCATACCAAAAGAAGGGTATGGTTTCTCAAATGACGCCAAAGGCGGCAGTGGCTGGCCACTGTATAAGGATGCCACCTTTATTGTTGGTTCGGAAGATATGGAGCTGACCATACACATGGCGTATTAGTATATTTGATAGAGAATTCTAGGAGAATCACAACAATGGAGAAAAAGACCAGTTTTGATTGTGTTGTCAGTACATATAATGAGTGGGATCCACTGGAAGAGATTATTGTGGGTACCGTTGAAGGAGCCCTGATTCCTCCTTGGGATATAGTCATGAAGGCGGCTTTGCATGGAGAAGCATTATGGGATTTTTACAAAAAGAGTGGCGGCAATCCATGGCCTATAGAAATGATCGAGTCCGCCGGTAAGAACTTGGAAGAATTCGTTCATATTCTAGAAGCGGAAGGGGTTAAAGTCCGCCGGCCCACACCCTATGATTTTTCAAAAGCATATTCAACCACTGACTTTGAGATCGAAAGCGGTTGTTATGCCCTGATGCCAAGAGATGTTCTGCTGGTTGTAGGAGATTTGATAGTAGAAGCTCCAATGGCTTGGCGATCTAGATATCATGAAAACCATGCGTATAAGGACTTGTGTAAAGAATACTTTCACAATGGCGCTAGGTGGATATCGGCTCCCAGGCCTCAGTTAGGAGATGACACTTATGTTGAGAAATTTGTAGCGCCTACAGAGGGAGAGCCGATGCGGACAATCCTGACCGAGTACGAACCTTTGTTTGATGCCGCCGATGTGATTAAATGTGGGCATGATCTTTTTGCTGCAAAAAGCAGTTGCTGTAATGAATTTGGTATTCAATGGCTGAATCGACAACTGGGACCGGAATATCGGGTACACGAGGTCGAAATATATGATACCCATCCCATGCACATTGATGCCACCTTTTATCCATTGGCTCCCGGAAAACTTCTGATCAATCCTGAACGGGTACATCAGGTACCGCAGATTTTCAAAAAAAACGGATGGGATATACTTGAGTGTCCGCCACCTGTTATGCCCGACAGTCACCCAATGTTCAATTGCAGCAAATGGATCAGCATGAATGTGGTCATGCTTGATGAAAAAAGAGTGATCGTATCCAGGGAGGAAGATACCTTGATCAAGGCTTTAAAAGACTGGGGATTCAAGCCTATTCCCTGCAATTTTTACGACTTTGAGACTATTGGAGGTGGATTTCATTGTGCCTCCGTTGATATTCGCCGGCGGGGTGAACTTCAATCATATTTTTAAATTGTTATGTATATGATGAGCGCATGTCAGGGCTTTGTCGCCTGGTCAGATGACCGTTTAAGTGTCTATTTTTATTTGTAAGATATACTCATATAATTCAGCGAAGTCTACCTTAAAAACTGGAAATAACGTTTCTGTAAAAATATGATTACGTGATAACGATTCATTTGGTTGATATAAGGAGTGGGAATATGAAAGACATAGTTGTCAGCCGGGGCGATGGAAACCTGATCGAGTTTTCAGAAGATGAACTGTACAAAGACATCGTGAAGGGCAGTGAAAATGCTGCCCAAAAAGGAAAGATAGACGGCCTCAGCAAGGCGGAAATCAACCATCTGGTAGATATTTTCAGCCAGCCGGGCAAAACTGTTTCAGTGGATCCCGGAAAGGAGGTCGTGGTCAGCGACGATGGTGCCGGCTTAATGGCCAGCTGGGGCAGACCCAGTGCCGGGCATGCCATTCCCATCTCTGACCACCAGAGCATTTTAATGTATGAACGGGTCTATTGCGGGGACACCTGCGGACTTGGATTTCCCGACTACAGCTATAAACCGGTGAAATCGGCCATTGGATACGCCCGGTCCCATTATAAAACAATCTCCATGCTCACCACCATTCCGTTGATTTATGGATCCCAGCCCAACATGGGCATGTACTACCATCCAACAGGTCCCATTCCGACGCCTTTCGACTATTTTACCAAGTATGAGTTTGAAAAAGGTTTTCAACTCCAGGAAGAAGCGGCCCAGATTATGCGCGACGACATCTATTATGTGGCCGAACAGCTATATGAAGTGGGGTGTGAAGCAATCAACCTCGACACGACAGCCTCCGCTGGCGACGCCGAATTTTGGGGCGCTCTTCAGGTGGTGGAGGATATAAAGTCCAGGCTGCCTGATATGCCGGTGGAAATGGGGATGGCTGGTGAGGAGGTTATCGGGATGCATGGCAAGCTCACCTACCAGGGCGAGCGTCTGGCCGGGATGTATCCCCACCAACAAGTCGAAATGGCTGCCAAGGCCGGGGTCGATATCTTTGGTGTGGCGGTAAATTCTGATACCGGCCGGTCCACGCCCTATAACCTTGCGCGTGCCGTGACTTTCACCAAGGCCGCCGCAGAGCAGTCCTCCATACCCGTGCATGCCAATTCAGGTATGGGCGTGGGTGGTATGCCCATGACCCTACTGCCTCCGATAGGTTGTTCCACCCGCTGTGCCAAGGCCTTGGTGGAGATCGGCAAAGCCGATGGATTGTAGGTGGGTACCGGTGATTCTCATGGTGTGGCCATCGCTCAGATTGTGTCAGCCTGTATGGGCGGTATTCGGACGGCCGGAGATCTGGTCGCCTGGATGCAGCTTACGCGCAGGATGAGAATAGACAAGGCCAAGGAATACGTCGCCAAAAAGTTGAATTTGAACTTGCAGAACCTCACCGATGAAACCATCATGTCCAAAGTAAGGAGCGAAAACGGTATTGGGTCG
>QMMS01000215.1 GCA_003647375.1 Deltaproteobacteria bacterium | reverse complement strand
TGGATATTTGTTATCCTTTCCGGTTTATCCGGGTTGGGGCTTAATGCAGTTTAAGAATGGAACGAACCGAAAATGGACACATTGAAGGGGCAGTTTCTCATCGCCATGCCATCCATGCTGGATTTCAATTTTTCTCACACCGTAACATGTATGTTGGAGCATACAGAGGATGGGGCGCTGGGTATCGTTGTAAATCGTGTGATACCTTCCCTTACGGCCGCTTCCGTCTTTAGAGAGCTGAAGATTGAATGTACAGCCTCGGCAGCCATGATACCCCTCCATATCGGTGGGCCGGTTCATGAAAATGAAATATTTATCATACATGGAGAGCCGTTCTCTTGGGAGGGTTGTATCATGATTACACCGACGCTGGCCATGAGCAACACCATGGATCTTATTGAGGCGATCGCAAAGGGTGAAGGGCCGCAAACCTTCCTGATCGCACTTGGTTGCGCCGGCTGGGGGCAGGGGCAGCTGGAGGCCGAAATATTACAGAATACGTGGTTGACGTGTCCTGTTGATGATAAAATCATCTTTGAATGTAAGGTTGATAAGCGATGGCATGCTTCGGTGAGATTGCTGGGAATCGACCCGATACTCCTATCCGACACACCGGGTCATGCATGAAGAAAAAACCTCCTGCTGGAGAAGTTCGATCTGATGGATCGATTCGCGGTGGGAGGTTTGCTGGATTTAGGCTGTGGATTCGACTTTTTTCTTCGGTTTCGTCTTTGGTTTCTTTTTCTTCAGACAAACTTTATCTTTCCTTACAAAAGCACAGAGTTTCGGATTGTAATACTCTTTGCAGTTTAAAGGATTATAGAGCGGGCATTCCGGATGTTTTTCTGACATGAATATTATTCCTTTTTTTCTCTAAGTATCTGCAGTGACCTCACCAGAGGCGGGTAAGGGCTCGCGCAAAAATAACTTCACATTTTTGCATCTCAGATTCAGCACATCTTTGGCCGATATCTCATTCGCAAAATCCGCGAAATAGCTCGCTATTCCTGTGGTTTTGCTCTCTCGAATCAGCCAAACCTGAACCAAATCTGAGCGCCGACTCTGTTAAGTTATTTTTGCGCGAACCCTAAGCCTCGATAATCGATCAGTTTGGATTGTCATTTTTCTATTTTTATTACATACCACAAACCCATAGAATTTACAAGCCATTCCCTTTGACAATCGGTTTCACTCCATGTAAAAAGGAGTTTCTGGTTTATTAAGTTGTTTAAAATACTATCACCTTGGCTAAGAATTGCCATGAATCGTATTCAGCCGGGATCGGCCATGGTTATGACCACTTTTCATTCGGTTAAAGAAGATCTTCAGCGGCTTTGCACCGATATCTCCACCTACCTTGGTTCCGCAAGAGAGTTGCCGGGCATTGGCGTGGCCTCGTTCGAGGAATGGGAGACGATATGCCGGGCAATCAAGAAGCAGATGGATGAGGAGATCATTCGGGTTGCCGTGGTCGGTGCCATCAAATCCGGAAAAAGCACTTTCGTCAACTCACTGCTCAAAGCCGACTATCTCAACCGGGGGGCCGGTGTGGTAACGTCGATTGTTACGAGAATTCGGCGGGGCCCGTACCTGAAGGCAAAACTTTATTTCAAATCTTGGGATGAGGTGAACAAAGAGATATCCCAGGCATTGATACTTTTTCCCGTGCATGCATGGGAGTCGGAGGAGACCCAATTCGATATTCGCAGAGAAGGTGACCGGCGTGCATTGACCACAGCCCTCCAAAATATTCAATCCAATCTCCTGCTGACCAATGGTATCCGCAATACCAACGGTATTCTTATCGATTCCTATTTAAAGGGATATGATGTGGTGAAAGACATCATCACTTCGGACAACCTTTCCAAGGTGTACGAGGATGACCTGTTTGGCGAGCAGAAAATGTTTGTGGGGAGCGATCATCTGGCTGTCTACCTGAAAGATGTGCTCTTGAGGATCAAGGGTGGGGATTTGGGCAACGATATTGAAATCGCAGACTGCCAGGGGAGTGATTCGCCCAATCCGCTCCATCTATCCATGATCCAGGATTATCTGTTGAAGACCCACTTAATCATTTATGTCATCAGCAGCCGTACGGGATTGCGCCAGGCAGACATGCGCTTTTTATCCATTATAAGAAACATGGGGATTCTTGAAAATATCCTTTTTGTCCTCAATAGCGATTTCAGTGAGCATGAAACCCTGGAAGGGCTTATTGCACTGGTTGAACATACAAGGGAAGATGTGTCAGTCATCACACCCGATCCGGATATTTATGTTTTTTCGTCCCTCTATAATCTATTCAAGGCATCCTTCAAATCCATGTCACGGAAGGATGAAGTGCGGTTTTCACAATGGGAGACAGAGACACCGTTTGTGGAGTTCGCGGACGGCGAGACGAAAAGGTTTAGTGCTGATCTTTCTGTCAAGTTGGGAAAAGAACACTATTCTCTATTGGTGAAAAACAATATCGAGCGCCTGGGTATAGTGGCCGAGTCCCTGGCTCATTGGTCCGGCATTCACCAGGAGATTTTGGGCGGAGATGCAAAAGGGGTAGCATCACTCATCAGCAAAATGACTTACCACCAGCAGCAGATGACACAGATTGCGTCGCTGGTCAAAAACACGCTGGAGGGTGCATCTCAGAATATTAAACTGAATCTAAGGAAGACCATTGACAGGTTTTTTGATGCCGGGAACGGTAGGGTTGTAAAAGACATGATTGCTTTTATCAGAAATTTTCAGCTCAATCTTGAACCCTACGAAGCAACCATTGAATCATCACGGTTTACAGAGATGCTTTACCTTGTTTTCCAGGACTTCAAAGCTGCGATCGACAGCCATCTGGCTGAAACGATTCACCCCAGAATCGTCAAGTTTATCCGGGAGGAAGAGGAGAAAATCAAGTCCCACCTTGAATCGGTCGCAACACCCTATACCGCCATGGTGAAGGAGGCCATGTCTGATTACCAGGCATCCATGGCAGATACGGGCGCATCTCAGCCCGACAGCATTGGAAGCAGAATGGTTTTATCGGATCTGAAGGTTCTCAAATTTAGAGACAAGCTGAGTCTGCCCCCAGTGGAAACAACCATGCGCTATTCCTCCAGAATAAAAACAGAGGCGGTTGTGCGCTTTGGATTCTATTCGGTCATAAAGGTCTTTCGAAAACTGCTGAGAAAATCGGAGACCCGACAAAACCGTAGAAAACACAAGGCCCTGGAAGATGGATTCAGGCGTATGAAGTTGGAGACGGAGCGATCCATCAGGGTGCAGTTCAGGGATTATCAGGAGAATGTCAAGTTCCAATACCTGTTTCGATTGACGGATGTCATGGTTCATCAGCTCAATGATGATCTGCAGGAACATTTTCAGGTTTATTTCATGGATGCTTCAAAAATGATCGAAATGGTTAAAGAGGAGCACGTGGATAAGGAGCGGATCAAAGAAGGCTTGCGAAAGGTTGGTGAAACCGCCAGGGGGTATCTGGAGAGGATTGATAGGTTTAGAGGAGACATCGAATCTATCCTGAACTCTCGAACACCCGTTGAACCGCAATAGCGAGCGCATACCCCGTAGCGACCCGACTTGTCTTTCTGCGAGGTTCTTCAATTCCAGGCACCAAATAATAATAGGAGCAACGCATTTTTTGAGGAGGAAAAAATGGTGAACAAAGTAGCTAAAATTATCGCCGTGGCCAATGAAAAAGGGGGTGTCGGGAAAACAGTGACAGCCATTAACCTGGCGGCAGCCTTGTCATTGAAAGGGAAAACAGTCCTGGTGGTGGACATGGACCCCCAGGCTAACGCAACCCGCGGTCTGGGAATTGGCATGGATGAATTACATGCCACAGCCTATGATATGGTGTGTCAACCTGAATCGGTCGATGCCGGAGATGTTGTTGTTAAAACAAAGTGGAAAGGGCTGGACCTGATCCCTGCCCATGTCGATCTGGCGGGCGCAGAGGTCGAATTGGTGGAAGTTGCCGGTCGAGAAAACCGGTTGAAGCGGGCTCTTGAACCCATACGGGGAGCGTATGATATCATGATCCTGGACACACCCCCGAGCCTGTCACTGTTGACCGTAAACGTATTTGCCTGTGCCGGGTCCGTGATCGTACCATGCCAGACCCACCCTTATGCGTTTGATGCCCTGGCAGAGCTTTTCGACACCATCGGGGCGGTCCAGCGTGAAATCAATCCCGATCTGAAGATATCGGGAATTCTTGCGACCATGTTCGACCGGCGGACACGCGTAAGCCACAACACATTGGCCAGGCTCAGAAACGACCATCGCACCAAAGAACGCATGTATGAAACCGTCATTCGTTCAAACACCACCATCGCCGACTCCGCCGAAGTAGGAAAGCCCGTGGTTTTTTACCGGACCACCTCCTTTGGCGCTCTTGATTACAAGGCGTTTGCTGAGGAATTTATAGATACCTGGGCACAAAAAAACCGGCTATGATTAAACCCTAAAAGGATTTAACTTTGGACATGATCGGTCGTAACAAGTCCGAAATTCGAATATCGAAATTCAAAACAAATCCAAATATTGAATGTTCAAATGACCAAAACATGACCCATAGCCTTAAACGTTATACAGTTTGTTTGGAGCATTCGAATTTGTGTCATTGGGTATTGTTTAGAATTTCGAATTTCGTGTTTCGTATTTAAGTAGTTTCAGCCATAGGTATAGCCATTCTATTCTTGCTCTGCCGGTCCGAAAGAACGCACAAAAAGATCATGGAGGGCCTTTTGGCCATCCTCGGAAAGGAAACGGGTACCGGTACCGGCAAACGTATCTGAGGTAATCACCGGTGTGTTCTCAACCCATTGGCTGTTTTCCCAGGAAAACCACCCCTTTCGCTCTTGATCATAGACGTTCAGTGGTCGGTTGAACAGTTTTGCCAACTCGACTCCCCAGCCGGTTCCCCCCTTGACAGTGTTGTCAGCCTGTATCCAGCCGACAGCAATGACATGGTAGCCGCTATTGACCATGTGAAAAATAGACTGGATGACTTTTCGGATCTTATTCGTCCGGGAGTAAGTGCGATTCATACTCTTGGATACGATTTCCATGCTGACATCACCCTTTTGAAGCTCTTCAGCAGTCAGTACCCGAACGCCACGGGTACGCTCGGCATTGTGCCCTTCAAAGGATATGTTTACCTCTTTCATGTTCCAGGCCTCGGCAAGTTTGCCGAATTCCGCCTCAGCCCCCTTGTGGCCGCCGCTGTACAATGTGATTTTTGAAATGTCTGTCATTTTCTTTTCTCCTGAGTTTTTTTAAAGACCTTGTGCGCCGATGCAAAAAAACACCCTGCCGCGGTTCGGCAGGGTGAGGGGGTAAAGTAATTCAGTTTTTCTGTATTGCAACCCTAATTCGTCAAATTTATTTCTATTTGATCTTGGCTCTGTAAAGCCTCAAGCTGTTGGTTACCACCGTAACACTACTGACGGACATGGCCAGTGCGGCCATGATGGGGTGCAATTCTCTCAGGAATCCAGGGGCAGCCTCAAACGGATAGAGGATGCCGGCGGCAACGGGTATCAGGGCGAGGTTGTAGAAAAAGGCCCAGAACAGATTCTGGCGGATGGTTCGCATGGTGGCTCTGCTGAGATGGATGGCCCTGGAAACTCCCGTGAGGCTATTGCCTGAGAGGATAATGCCGGCGGTTTCGATAGCTACATCCGTACCACTGCCGATGGCCATACCCACATGGGCGGTGGCAAGGGCGGGAGCATCGTTGATGCCGTCTCCCACCATGCCAACTCTGTGACCTTTATCCTGGATCATTTCTACGGTGGATGCTTTTTCGTCGGGCCGTACTTCCGCATATACGTCATCGATCCCGGATTGGACGGCGATCACCCGGGCGGTCTGTTCGTTGTCGCCGGTAACCATGGCCACGTTGATGTGCATGTCCTGCAAGGTTTTGATGGCCGCGCTGGATTCGGGTTTGATGGTGTCGGCCACGGTAATGAGACCACAGATCTTCTCATTGGCCACCACAACCATGACGGTTTTTCCCTCGGACTGCAGTGCCTTGATCTTGTCCGATGCTGCTGCAAAATCCTTAGAATCTTTGGTGTTTGCGCTGGGGAACCATTTGGGCTTGCCGACCTTGATCATTTTCCCGTCAATGTTGGCTTCAACACCCATACCACCGGATGCCTTGAAGTTTTCGGGCGACGCAAGTTCAATGGATCGGTTTTCAGCTTCCCTTACGATGGCTTTCCCCAGGGGGTGCTCCGAGCCTTTTTCTACCGATGCCGCGAGCTTGAGCAATGCATCCGGTGTGTCACATATGGGTTTGAATGGCAGCACATCCACTACTGCTGGTTTACCCATGGTGATGGTGCCGGTTTTGTCCAGCAGAATAGTGTCGAGGCTGGATGCGGTCTCCAGGGCAGCACTGTCCTTGAACAGAATATTGTTTTCAGCGCCTTTGCCGGTTCCCGCCATGATAGCTGTTGGCGTGGCCAGACCGAGAGCACAGGGGCAGGCAATCACCAGGACTGCCACCATTCGAATCATGGCCGGTACGAATGCGCCGCCTGCCCACCACCAGAGAAGAAAGACCAGAAAGGCGATGGCGATAATGGTCGGGACAAATATGGCAGCTACTTTGTCTGCCAGTGCCTGAATGGGTGCTTTGCTTCCCTGGGCGTCCTGGACTAGCTTGATGATCTGAGCCAGGGCGGTTTCTTTGCCCACGCGGGTTGCCGTAAATTGCAGCATGCCCTGCCCATTGATGGTTCCGCCAATGACTGTGTCTCCGACCTTTTTGTCCACCGGTAAGGGTTCTCCGCTCAGCATGGATTCATCCACGGCTGAAGCTCCTGCCTGGATGACACCATCTACCGGCATCTGTTCCCCCGGGCGAACCACGACGATATCACCTTTTTTGACTCGCGTCAGGGGAACCTCTTTTTCAGTACCGTCTTCAATGATAGTGGCGGTCTTGGGCCTGAGCCCCATGAGCTTCCGGATGGCACCGCCGGTTTTCCCCTTGGTCCGGGATTCGAGCAGCTTTCCCAGCTTGATGAGGGTGATGATAACAGCGGATGTTTCGAAGTAAACATGGTCACCTAATAAAGGAAACAGAAGGAGCGCCAGGGAATAGACATAGGCCACGGACGATCCCATGGCCACCAGAACATCCATGTTGGCACTTTTGTTTCTGAGGCTCTTGATGCCCCCCACGTAATAGTCCCAGCCGGTATAGAACTGCACCGGCGTGGCCAGGGCCAGAAAGAGCCAGTTGACCCAGGCTGCGTGGCTCCATGGGCCTGTCAAATGAAAATCCCTTGCCATGCTGAGGAAGAAGAGGGGCAGGGTGAAAATAACACCGACGAGAAATTTCCGGGTCTGGTTTTGGATTTCAGCATTACGGGCAGTCTGTTCGGCATCTTCTTCCTCGGCATCTTCGGTGGGAATGACACCATAGCCGGCGTTGGTCACCGCAGCATAGATATCATCGGGCGTGGTGATTCCCGGGATATATCCCACAAAGGCACGTTCGGTGGCGAGATTAACGGAAGCCTTGGTAACACCCAGGACCTTTTTATTTAAAGCGCGTTCGATATTGGCCGAACAATTGGCGCATGTCATACCCGTGACCGGGAAATCGATGTCAGCCCCGGGAACCGAAAACCCTATGCTTTGAATCTTGGATAGAATATCCTGGAGGTTGGTTTGTTTGGGATCAAATTGAATTGTAGCGTGCTCTGATGCAAAATTGACGTTGACACCTTGGACGCCATTCAGTTTGGCCACGTTACGCTCGATATTCATGGCACAGTTGGCACATGTCATGCCGGTGATGGGTAATGTTAATTTTAGTTCGCTCATATCACTATTCCTTCGGAATAAGGGTCCAAGGATTCGAGG
>QMMS01000214.1 GCA_003647375.1 Deltaproteobacteria bacterium | reverse complement strand
ATTCGTCCGTCAGTATGCCAAAGCATCCATCGCCGTTATACCCTCCCTCTACGAAGGTTTCGGAATCCCGGCCGGAGAGGCCATGGCATGCGGTGTCCCGGTTGTACTGACCACCGGGACACCGCATGCCATGGCCTCTCCGGCCGGGATTCCGAAACCTTCGTAGAGGGAGGGTATAACGGCGATGGATGCTTTGGCATACTGCCGGACGAATTCGGCATGTCCGATGCGGCCTGTGAACTCGATGAGATGACCGATATGGAGTTCTTGAATCTTTTTTTCGATGCCGCCGTTTTTTTTGGGAGATCCGATCACTACCAGCGTGAGGTTGTATTTACGTGAAAGATCGGCAACAGCCTGAAGGAGGTAATAGAGTCCTTTCAAGGGAATGTCGGCACTGTTGGTGACGATCAGGCGATTTTTTTCCCGTTGAATCTCAGGCAGCGGGTAAAACTGGTCGGTGTTGATCCCATTGGGAATCACACGAAAGCGCTTCAAAGGGATTTTGAAATCCTGCCCAATGTCATTTCTGGCCGATTTCGATACCGTAATGATGTGGGAGAATGTTCTCGAAACGATTCTCTGCATTCTCAGAAACGAATGCCACCGCAGGTATTTCAGCTTTTTCCAGAATGCCCGGACACTCCGGATGGCAAGGTCACGGTCCACCGTGATGGGATGATGGATGGTGGCGACTGTCGGGATCCGCTGTTTAATGGCCCAGATGCCGTAAGAGAGGCTCTGATTGTCATGGACGATGTCATAACGATGGAACTGCTTTCTCAAATAATGGTATGCACGGATACCGAAGGTGAACATCTCCGGGAAGCCCATGGTGGAAACAGAGAACCATTCCAGAAGATTGATGGGATTGGATAGTTCTTTCAGAGAAGGGATCCGAAAGGGATCCTCGGGGTTGTACAGGTCGAGGCACGGTAGCTTGACCACGGGGATATCAGGGTCGATTGAGAAATCCGGCGGCCCCGAAAGGATTTCCACCCCATGCCCCAGATCTTTGAGGGCCCTTGAAAGGTTCTTTAAATAGACGCCCTGGCCTCCACTGTGCGGGTTGCTTCTGTAGCTGATGAGGCAAATATTTAACGGGTTTGTTGTGCTTATTGGGTTCATTGTGTTCTTTGTGTTTATTGAGCTTGTTGGGATGCCTGAGATAGGCGGTGGATTTGATTACCGTTACCGTATCCATTCCGTCAAGGGATTTTTTATTGTATGTGACATTTGTCTTGACCCCCTAATTGTCGTTTCATATGGTTATAAAACAGTTGTATTATTTTATCGAAAGCGACGTAGCCGCTATTATTGCAACGAGTTTGCCGCTCTGGCAGACTATGATTTTGATCTTGCGGAAAACAAAAAAAACGGACCTATTTTGTATGGACTATTTTGATCAAAACCAGGGGGAAAGACAGACAATCGACTCAGCGATGCCTGATAGGGTTACGATTATGGAGGTAGGGCCCAGGGACGGATTGCAGTTCGAGAAAAAGATACTTCCCACACCACTGAAAGTCGAACTCATCACGGATCTTGTGGAGGCTGGGTTGCAAGAGATACAGGTGGCGTCTTTCGTAAACCCGGGCATTGTTCCACAGATGGCGGACGCAGATACGCTGGTGGCACAGCTGCCGGAACAGGCAGGGGTTGTTTACAACGGTCTGGTACTGAATAGCAAAGGGGTCGAGCGTGCTGCTGCTGCCGGCCTGAAATCAGTTGAGATTTCTATTTCGGCCAGCGAGACGCACAGTCGTAGGAACGTTAACATGACATTGAAGGAAGCCACAGCGCAGGCCGGTGAGATGATTCGCCTTTCAAAAGAACTGGGCTTGGCCATTCGTGCCGGGATCCAGTGTGTCTTTGGATTTCCTGATGAGGAGACCATACCGTTTGAACGGATTCAGAGCATCGTGGAAGGTTTTATGGAAAAGGGCATCGAGATTCTATGTCTGTCTGATACCACCGGTATGGCGGATCCGGGAAAAATCGATGCCGTCATGGAAAAGATATGCCCGGTGGTGGGCGACCTGGATATGGCACTTCACCTCCACGATACAAAGGGACTGGGGCTGGTTAATGTCCAGACGGCCCTGAAATACGGGATTCGGCACTTTGATGCCTCCCTGGCCGGCATGGGGGGATGCCCGTTTGTGCCCGGTGCTGCCGGGAATATTGCCACAGAAGACCTGGCCAATTTCCTGCACACCTTACATATTGAAACCAGTGTCGATATTAAAAAGCTGGCCTGTTGCTCCCGGAGATTGGAAGCCTTTTTCGAAAAACGATTTTCCGGCAGGATGCATCGATTGTGATAACTGCCGCCTGTTTTGTCCCGAAACAGCGGTTTCCGTGGAAGATACCCGGAGGATCGATATTCGACATTTGAATGAAGACGAGATAATGCGTATCCAGACAATGGTGGATGAGGACTGGGATCTCCTGATGCAAAAGGTTTCACGATGAAAGAGTGCCTCATGACACATGTGCAACGTTGGGGTATAGGCTGTCTTCTGCTATTTTTATGGATTGTGACAATGCAGCCGGCGGCGGCGGAACCCACGCCGTCGATTCAATTTCTTATGAGAGAGCCCGTGTCCATGATGGATTGGGGCATAAAAAACATTGAGGATTACCTTTACCGGCATCGAACCCTGCTTATCCAGAGTGAAAAGACCCTGTTTGAACCGGAACCGGCCATTGAAGTCGCCTATAACTGGGAGCAAAACCAGATCCGGATAAGCATAAGTCTTCGAACGTGTGAGCAGGTTCAAAAAACGTCACAGGGACTTTCCGATATTCGTTTACATGTGGAATGGGTCATCAAATACCTGCGTGGATCTCTGACCATGAAGCCCTACGATGCGTTTTTCAGGCACAGGGGATTTCGAAGCAAGGAAAGCCCGCAGAGTCTTGAATCCGAACTGGCGGGTCTGACGGAGCTGATCGTGAGTGTCCGGGACGGGGAATCCAATATTCTGAGTCGCTGCGGGGCACAGCTGACCGGGAGTGATATGGTGTGGCTGACGATCGGAGAACCTTAACGTCACTACTCGAACAGTGTGGTCTTTGGCCCAGAAACGCCATTTACACCACGTGTGTCATCTATTCTCCGGATGTCATTTGCCTTTCAGGCGTCATTTATGGATATTAGCCCTGCGGGCGTTATTCATTGTAGCTGATAGCTTAAAGTTTAACAAACGTCACCAAACCGGATTGGGAAAGCGAAAGATCTTTTATCACGAAATCGCGAAAGTTCGAAATTACGAAAAAGATCATAAACTTTCGTGTTTTTTCAATTTCGTGCTTTCGTGATTGATTTATTTTATTGAAGAATAAACACAAAAAACATAACCAAGCGGTCTAAAACCTAAAACTTAAAACCTAATACTTAATACGATTCCTATTATGTTTTTAGAATGTCAAAATATAAACTTTCGTTATCCCAAGAGTGCTATGGACGTGTTTCATGGTCTGTCCTTCCAGATGAAGACTCCGGGATTCCATGCGCTGTTTGGTCCTTCCGGCGTCGGCAAAACATCTCTGGCGCGAATCATTGTCGGTGATATCAATGATTATTCGGGTATCGTCAGGTCGGAAGGTATGAAGCATCTTCTCTACTCCTATAATCTGGAGAGGCTGCCTGATTGGTCGAGTGTCGGGAAACATCTCGAAAAGATAACCCCACCTTCCCTCAGAGACCGGAAAAATGAACTGATCGCTTCTTTTGACATGACCCAAACCATGAGACTCAGGTTTTCTCAACTTTCACTTGGGCAGCAGAATCGGGTAAACCTGATACGCTACCTGCTACAGGATTTTCAGCTGCTCATCATGGATGAAAGCCTGGCCAATGTGGATGAACGAACACGTGAAAAGATCATATTGAGGATCAAGGACATGTTCCCGGACACCTACTTTTTGTATATCTCTCACAATGTGATCGAGGTTTCCAAGTTCTGCAGGGAGATCCTGGTTTTTCGAGGTTCCCAGAAATCGCCCCAGGTCATCACGGTTAACGGCCGGGATCACAAACTTGGGCAAATCGTGGCCAAAGATCGACTGGAACAGACCATGCTGGAGATCATGCATGCTTCATAGACGCATTTATCAGTTTTTTATCATTTATCTGCTGGGGCTGGTGATCCTGTTCAGTGTAAAATACTCCCTGGATCTTTCCGATTATGTCATCCCGGGGATAGAAGATGTGGTCCGGACGTTTCGAGCTGTTTTTTCAAGGTATTTATCGGATGTGGTGGATACCATATCCGTTGCCGTTATCGGGCAGGTCATATCTATTCTAATGGCCATCATTGTAGGCGTTCTGGGTCGGCAGACAACCTGGTTTGGATCCTTTATCAAGGTGGCGGCCTACAATGTCCAGGCCTATCCCATTGTGGCCATTGCACCGATTATTTTTATTCTGTTCGGTGACGGGTTTTTATCCAGGCTGTTGATTGCGGCCATGATCTGCTATTTCCCCATTTTGTTGTCCGTACTCGGCATCATGTCTGAACCGGTTCATGATATCGAGCATTTTTACCGTGTTACCGGGAGAATGCGCTGGCAACTGGAAGTCAAGATACGAGCGTTTGAAAATCTGAACAAATTGACGACTGTCATATCCGGGAGTGCGACCCTTGCCATGGCAGGAACAATTGTTGCTGAATTTATTGCGGCAAATGCCGGAATAGGATATAGTATCCGCATTGCACTTTACCAAAGCGATCTGGCAAAAATTCTTACGGCTCTATTTTTGATCGGCATTACCCTGTCCGTTTACCAGGGTTTACTGGAGATTGTCGGGCATCTCGTGAAAAAAGGGTGGGCAAGTCACTGAATTTGGATCATCTTTTAAAGAGTTGATCCAAATATAGGATTGAAGCTCCCCGCCGCAAGCGACGGGGAATCTTCGACCGTAAGGAATTCTGTCTAATTTAGATTTGCTCGCTAACCCCGCGGCAAGCCACGGGGAATGCGCTCGCTTTTGCGGTTCAAGGAGCCAAGGATTCAAGGGTTCAAGTGAAACAAATAAACCAATAGTTAACGGTTTAACAGAAACTATTTTGGGAGGATGGAAATGAACAGACATATCAAAAAATTAACGGCATTTCTTTTCCTGATTGCCATCTGTTTTTCACTGCTGTTTTCACTGCCTGGTATAAAGATCGCAGAGGCATCGGAGGATGTTACCTACCGCTTGAAATGGCTTTTCAACGCCAGTGTGATCGGTGATATCTATGCTGATGTTCACGGCCACTTTAAAGCCCAGGGCCTGGATGTAACTATCAAAGAAGGTGGCCCCGAAAGAGATGCCATTCGAGAACTGGAGTTGGGGTACGCGGAGTTTGGTGTGGCGTCAGCCGACCAGGTAATCCGGGCCTTGGCCAAGGGTTCGCCCGTGGTAGTCATTGCCCAGCTATTTCAGGTCAACCCGCTGCAATGGATATACCGGACGGAAAATCTTGAAATCACACGTGTCGAAGACCTAAAGGGCAAGGTTGTCGGTATTACCTTCGGCGGTAACGATGAAACCATTATGCGTACGCTAATGGCAAAAGCCGGGGTTACAGAAAAAGATATCAGTATCTTCAGCGTCCGGTATGATTATACGCCTTTTTATCAAAAGAGAGTGGATGTATGGCCCGTGTATCGAAATTCACAGGCACCGATTCTGGAAAAAAAGCTTGGCGATCTCGGTGAATCGGTGGCTTATTTCAACCCGGCCGCCTACGGCGTCAAGTTTGTTGCCAACTCTGTCGTGACCTCGCGCCGGATGATGGAAGCGCATCCGGATGTGGTTGAGAAATTTACCAGAGCACTGCTTCAGGGATGGGAGGATGCCCTGGATCCGGATAATGAAGAACAGGCCCTGAAAACACTGAGAAAATTTGACAAAGATACGGCATCCGATATCATGCGCAAGCAACTGGTGATTACACGAAGCCTCATAAAACCTTTCAAGGACACCCGCATCGGGGCGGTCGATCTGGAAGCGTGGCAGCAGACAGAGAAAATCATGCTGGAACAGAAGCAGATTCCGGGTCCGGTTGGGGTGGAGAAGGTTATCAGATAGCCCTTCCATTGATGTTTTATGCTGAATAATCAAACACCCTTTTGGAAAACAAAAACCCTGCAGGAACTGACCCGTCAAGAGTGGGAATCACTGTGTGATGGCTGCGGTCTTTGCTGCCTGCAGAAACTGGAAGACCGGAAAACCGGCCGGATCGATTACACGAACGTATCTTGTTATCTGCTGGACCTCAAACGTTGCCGATGCCGCTCTTACGAAAACCGGATGTTCCTTGTCAATGAATGCCTGGAACTGACGCCTGCCAAAGTTGTGAAGTTTCGTTGGCTTCCCAAAACTTGTGCCTACCGGCTGCTGGCGGCTGGGAAAGAGCTTTACTGGTGGCACCCTCTTGTTTCCGGGGACGTCGAAACCGTGCATATGACAGGTATTTCCGCTAAGGATCGGGCCATCTCGGAGGAATATGTTCATCCGGATGACATTGAGGCTTACATCGTTCAACAATGACAAAGACCTAAAGCTCAATTTAGGAAAGACCAAAAGGAGAGCAAATGAAAGAGATTAAGACAGTCGGGATCATCGGGTTTGGTGTTATGGGAGCGGCCATCGGTATAAATGCGGCCATGTCGGGATACCGGGTGGTATTCAAGGAACTCAACGATGAACTGGTGCAGACCATGTTTGACAAGTGGGTCGTCAAATCACTGGAAAAGCGAGTGGCAAAGGGAAAAATAACCCAGGCGGATATGGATGCCATAACGGGAATGATCAGTGGCACCAGTCGCTATGAAGCACTTTCAGAATGTGATCTCATCATAGAGGCTGCTATTGAAAAGATGGACCTGAAAATACAGATATTCGAGGATCTGTCTTCTACCTGCCGGGAGGATGTCATTCTGGTCAGCAACACCTCGACTTTTTTGATTGAAACACTCATGGCGAAAGTGGCCAATCAAGGGCGAACCGCAGGATTGCATTATTTCTTTCCGGCCAATATCAATCGCCTGGTGGAAGTGATTCGTCAGAAAAATACCAGCGACGACACGTATCAATCCCTGATGGCATTCGCTGAAAAATGTCGTAAAACAGCCATTACGGTAAGGGATTTTCCCGGTTTTGCCATTAACCCGCTATTCATCTCCAGCTATATGGTGCTGGATTCTTTTCTGGACGAAACCTACAACGTCGCCACGCTTGAAAGTATATCGCAGGAAGCACTGAATGTGCGCTACGGCATCATGTGGGTTCAAAATGGATCAGGCATGGGGACATGTTATCACGCGGGCGTGTCCATGTTTGATTATCTGAACGGTTCAGACCTCGGCTATCCAAAAGTGCCGGATCAGCTAACGGCACAGTTTGAAAGCGGTGCCCCATGGAATCTGACGGATGGCGAGGTTGTGACGAATCAGCAAACCAGAGACATTGTTAAAGACCGTCTCCTGGGGAATGTTTTCACCATAGCGGCCCATCTTGTCGAAAATGATGTGGTTTCAGTGACGGATCTGGAACTGGGTGTCTGTACGGCGCTGGCATGGCCAAAGGGACCCTTTGGTATGATGAACGATCTGGGCATGGAAGAAAGCACACGGTTGATTCAACAGTCCGTGGCTGTGGGGGATTACAAGATGCCGAAAAAGTTTCAGGCAGGGGTGCCGGAGGCTTGGAAGCTATAAAGGATAGGCTGTAGGCTATAGACTGTTAGGCTTTTAGCCGCTTACAGCCTAATAGTCTACAGCCTAACAGCCTGATATGATTGACACTTGTCAATAGAATAAAAGTTATCCGCCTTCCTTTATATTTTAAGTTGCAAAGGAAGTTTTATAGTTGATAAATTCCAGGTCATTGTTAGAGGCGGGATCATT
>QMMS01000213.1 GCA_003647375.1 Deltaproteobacteria bacterium | reverse complement strand
GAGGCCAAACATAGTCCGCATTTCGTTTTTGATTACAAAATAACATCCCAAATGGGAATAATTTTCAGGGAGGAAAAACTGTGACTGTTTTACAGGAATGTGTATTTGTCGATGGCATTAGAACGCCGAATGCTAGAGCTCATGCAGAAAAGGGCTGGTTCAGAGATGTAAGGCCGGATGAGTTACTTACGGTTCTGTATAACGCGATCTTTAAAAGAAATTCTCAAGTTAAACCCGAAGATTTAGACGGTGTTTTTATCGGATCCGCTAACGCGTCCGGAATGCAAAGTGACATTGCCCGCCTGTCGTGGCTCGCTTCGAAAATGCCGGCAAGCGTACCGACACAGACAATATCCAATGCGTGTCCTTCAGGGATGTCGGCTATTATGGATGCTGCTAGATCCATTTTAACCGGTGAAAATGACATTATGCTGGCGGGTGGCGCCGAAGATATGGAAAAAGTCGCAATGGGTGCCAACATGGACATGCCGCCTCGCCTTTGGGAGATCATGAAACCGGAGGAAATTTTTGTCGGTCCAACAGCTGAAAAGGTAGCTGAGCAGTATAAAATATCGAAAGAAGATATGGTAAAATTTGCTGCACATTCAAATCGGTGTGCTGCGAAAGCCAGAGATGACGGTAAGTTTAAACATGAAATCATACCGTTAATGGGTAAAAAGGAGGACGGAACCGAATTTCTAGTTATAAGTGATCAATGGATCAGAGATAATCCCAACGAAGAAAAAATGATGATGATGAAGTCCCCTTTCAAGGAGGGTGGGGTCGTATCTGCTGCTACATCATCGCCGCTGACAGCAGGAGCTGCTATCGTTCTGATGATGAACCGGGAAAAAGCGGATGAACTGGGGGTATCTTATACTTACAAATACAGCTTCGGCACCCAGGCAGGTAATGATCCGACCGTAATGGGGGTAGGGCCGATCAATGCTGTTAATTTACTTTTCAAAAAGACCGGATTGGGGCCTGATGATATAGGAGCTATAGAATTAAATGAAGCGTTTGCATCACAGTCTCTGGCTGTTATCAGAGAATTGAAGCTGGATAACGATAAGGCTCCCTTTGAAAAAGTAAATACATGGGGAGGCGCTATGGCTTTAGGACATCCGCTTGGACAGTCCGGTGCGCGTATTCTTGTGACACTTCTAAACCGACTCAATACTGATTACCCGGGTGCTAAATATGGATTGGCTACTCTTTGCGGTTTTTTGGGTAACTCAAATGCGGTATTAATTGAGAAAGCTTGAGCTTAAAGTAGATAGAAAAAGGAATTGTAATGGCAGTTTTCGATTCTCAAATCAATCCTCTATCCGAGGAGTTTCAGACCAACACCAAAAGGATGACGGTTGGCGTTAATAAATTTCGCGGGATTGAACAGCGTGTGATAGAAGCGGCCGAAGCCAAGGTGCCTCGTTATAAGAAGAGAGGATACATAAGCCCGCGCGAACGACTGAACCTGCTGTTGGACCCTGGATCACCCTTCCTGGAGTTATCCACATTGGCCGGTTATATGCAGGGAAATGATATTGACGGATCGGCGGCCGGCGGAACCTGCATCGCCGGCATCGGTTATGTGGAGGACACCCGCTGCTCAATATACGTGGATGACTATCTGACAAAGGGTGGCAGTATAACGCAATTCGGCGGTGGAAAGAGAAAACGCATGCAACTGATTGCTTTGCAGCATAAGATGCCCCTGGTTGTTCTGGCGCAGAGCGCCGGAGGCGGGGGATATGTTTGGAACGACCGGTGCGATTTTTGCTAATCAGGCACGACTTTCCGCTACGGGTATTCCCCAGGTCAAAACCCTGGGGGAATATCTGAGAGCGAAAATTGTGGAGATTCTGGAAACACTGTTGAAAATACCAAATCAGCGACCACCGACAGCGCCGGATGTATGAGGAAGGCCCCTATAAAGGGCCATGTTCTATCGGTGGTCGCTGATTTAATCATGCTAAAGAAATTTTCAATGCAGAAGGATTCAAGATCGACAATTTCAAAGCTGTTGTGGAGGAAATGTATGAGAGATCCGTTATTCCAACCAATAAAGATCAATAACCTGGAAGTAAAAAATCGAATTTACATGCCGGCCATGCATTTAGGAATGGCTGACAGCTATGCGGTTACAGATAAACTAGTTGATTTTTATGCCGAAAGAGCCCGCGGTGGTGCGGGGATGATTACGATTGGGTTTGCCTGTGTGAACAATGTGGGCGGCGGCATATGGAACCTTATTGGAGCCCATCGAGATGATCTGGTCCCCGGGTTGTCCCGCATCGCCGAGTCGATAAAAGCAGAAGGTGCCTGTTGTGCGGTTCAAATTAATCATGCCGGAGCCAATGCCTTTTCCGCATTCATGGACGGCAAACAACCTGTGGCTCCATCCGACGTTCCGGGGATGAGTAGGGAAACTCCTCGATCAATGACATCGCATGACATTCGGCAAACCATTGATGATTTTGCACAAGCCGCTTTACGAGTAAAGAAAGCAGGATTTGACGCGGTTGAAGTGATCGGTGCCGGCGGATACCTGATCAGTCAGTTCTTGTCCCTGGTCACCAATAAGCGAGATGACGAATATGGCGGTTCATTGGAAAATCGGATGCGCTTTGGTCTTGAAGTGATGCAAGCTGTACGGCAAGCCGTGAAAGAAGATTTTCCAATTATAGTCCGAATCAACGGCAATGAATTTATGCCGGGCGGACTCAACAGAAAAGACTTACAGACATTCGCTCGCCAATTGGTTGAAGTTGGAACGGTTGATGCCATAAACGTCAATGTCGGCTGGCACCAGGCCCGGGTTCCTCAGATAACGTCGAGTGTGCCGCGAGGCATGTATGCCTACCTTGCAAAAGGCATTAAACAGCTGGTGGATGTGCCGGTGATTGCCAGTCACCGCATTAATGATCCTATAACGGCCAGGGAACTCCTGGCAGACGGCTTATGCGATATGACCGCCATGGGTCGTGGACTGATCGCTGATCCATATTTTCCTGAAAAAGCTCGAACCGGAAACGAGCAGAACATTGTTCATTGTATCGCCTGCGCCCAAGGGTGTTTTGACGCTTTGTTCCGTCTTGCACCCGTGGAATGTTTGTGCAATCCGAAAGCAGGGCATGAATGCGATCGTCATATCGAAAAAGCCGATCAGCCGAAAAAGGTCATGGTCATCGGTGGTGGGCCAGCCGGTATGAGCGCAGCTCTGGCAGCTAAAGAAAGAGGTCACAACGTAACGTTGTATGAAAAATACGGCCGCCTGGGTGGTCAACTTTTTCTGGCATCAGCTCCGCCAGGTCGACAGGAGTTCGCAGAACTGGCCAATGATTTGGCCAATCAATTAATTGTTAACAATGTTAAAGTTGTTTTAAACAAAGAAGTTAATCTGCAGCTGATAGAAAATGAAAAACCGGAAACGATCATATTAGCCAACGGAGCAAGATCATTAACTCCAGGTATCCCAGGGGTGGACAGGCCAAACGTAGTACAAGCCTGGGATGTACTTCAGGGAAGCGTGTTCACCGGTCAACGAATTGCTGTTATCGGTGGTGGAGCCGTGGGAATCGAAACAGCTTTGTTTTTGGCGGAAAAAGGGACCTTGTCGCCGGAATCGGTTAAATTTCTCCTGGTCAACAAAGCAGAAACACCGGAAGACCTGTATCAACTCTCCACCCGGGGTACTAAAGATATCGTATTATTGGAAATGTTGGACAGAATAGGCCAGGATATCGGAAAAAGTACAAGATGGGGCATGATACAAGACTTAGAGCGTTATGGAGTTAGCGTTCAAATCAATTCAAAAGCATTAGAGATTACGGATGAAGGCATCCGGGTTGTCTCCGACAGTATAGAAAAACTGATTCCAGTCGATACGGTAGTGCTGGCAGCCGGTGCCATACCCGACACCGTATTAGGGCAGGCGTTAAAAGAAAAAGGCATTGATTTCACTTTGGTGGGTGACGTCCGTAAAATCGGCCAGGCATTCGATGCTGTCCATGACGGATTTAATGTCGGTCGTACAGTGTGATTATCAAACGAAATTAGCCGTCCGCTTAAAATGAAACCGTTGGATGTGTTTTGGAAACCGAAACTAAAGGAGGCGTGTTATTTACCTAAATATAGAGAGGAAAGAGGTGTGAGGATTTACAGTTTAAGATAACCGATGATATAAGGGTAGCGCAATTTACGAGGTAAGGAATAGACCTCGTAAAAATAACCAGGACTCACAAGGGGGTATTCCGAACGGTTTTGACGCCCTAAAGGTTTACCCCCTGGTGAGCAAGGCAGCCGAAAAATTCAGCTACCCTTTTACGATAACAAATTTGAGACGATTTGGGAATACAAAGCGGCATTTTTATCGGGTCTAATCGATTTTTTCTCGTTTATTGGGCCCACCTGTCCGATATGTGGCGATACAGATTGCTATCGCCAAATCACCCCTTACTTTCGTTATGCCATCGATCTTTTTCCGCAGTTTCAAAAAGAAAGGATACCGATTGCGCGGTTTTTATGTAGGAAGAAGCGGCGAACCTTTTCTTTGTTGCCGGTTCAGCTGATCCCCTATTTTCAGTATACGGTGCATACGGTGATAGCGACGCTGTTTATGGGTCTTACGAGTTGGCAAAACGGCCGGTGCGGCTTTTATGATGCCAGTATTTGTGTGGATCCGGAGAGTCTGGTGACCCCATGGCTGGTGATGTACTGGCATAATGTCATTGTACGTAGCTTCCGGCGTGCCCATGCGCTGTTGGGTCGCATGTTTGATTTGAACGAGGTTCGCAGTACAAAAAGCCGTATAGCCTGGCATGAAGTAAAAAGCTATTTTTGGGCTTTGGACTGCCATCCCAGGAGGCCCTGGTGGCATAAGTTTCAGGCGCTGCTTTATCGATACAGCCGCAATACCGG
Source organism: Deltaproteobacteria bacterium (assembly GCA_003647375.1). The sequence continues at coordinate 3,145 of QMMS01000213.1, read as the reverse complement.
ACAATTTCTTTTTGGAAAACCTTCACAACAACGTACCGCCACGGACTGATCAGCTAAAAACGAAATTCAGCACTTCATTTAACCGTGCCGGATTTGCCTGCCTGGATTTGGAGCGTTAACAACCGGCAACCCCAAACAGAACATCAATCATTAAAAACCTTCGATAACGAGGCTTTTATGCGCACTTTTTACTGACTTCACCTTTGTTGAAAATCCGATGTCACCTTTTTGGTAGCGGTTGTACACAGCTTTGCTAACACTCGTTTTTTCAATGCGTTATTCATGGGCTATCTGACGCACTATTTGATGTGCGCGTAACTTAAAATCAACAACCAAAAGGAGAAAAGCCCATGCAAAAAGAGATCCGCGAAAAAATTGCTTTAAAACGGTATCAGCTCATCAGCCCGGTGTTGGCCGAGCCTGCCCGCGCCCAAAATGAATACTTTCGTAAAATAACCCAAACTGAACACGACTTTCCTCGCTACGGGTTGCGCAAAATAAGTGTCTCCACCTTAAAGGCCTGGTTGCGCAATTACCGCAAAAAGGGATTTGAGGGCTTAAAGCCCAAGAACCGTAAAGACAGCGGCAGACCCAGACGGCTTACCGATCAGATGATCAAGGCCATCGAAGTCAAATGCAAGGCCTATCCCTACTTAACGGTCCAGAAGCTCTATGAAAATCTGCGCGATCAAAAGCTGTTGGGGGAGCCTCCCATACACTACAACACCCTTTTGCGCGTGGTCAAAGAAAGGGAATTTTTGAATATCAAAGCCCGTAGCGATGTGCGCCATGCCTATGAGGTGGATAACGTAAACGACCTGTGGGTCTGCGACTTCATGCACGGCCCCAGGGTGCGTAGTGCCAAAAGATCCCATAAGGCCATCCTGTGCGCCATTATCGATGACCATTCGCGCATGGTGGTGGGACATGCCTTCAGCGGATCGGAGACCATCAGTTCGCTCACCATCGTACTCAAAGAGGCCTTTCTGGGTTATGGCATTCCCAAAAGACTTTATGTGGACAACGGACCCAGCTTCTCCTCACAGTTGCTTAATCTAAGCTGCGCCATGGCCGGTATCTCACTGATTCATTCCAAACCCTATGACAGCCCCTCGCGCGGCAAGGTGGAAAGACTCTTCCGTACCGTCCGGGACCGCTTCTTATCCGGCATCGCACCCGATATCAGCCTTGCTGAACTCAATGAAGCCTTCTGGCTATGGCTCCAGAACGACTACCATCACAAACTGCATACCGGTATCGGCCAAAGACCTATCGACCGCTACAATGCCTCCATCGAAAGGGTGCCTATCCGCAGACTCTCCAAAAGCGAACTGGATGAGATCTTCCTCATACGACATGAACGCGTGGTCAACAACGATGCCACCATCAGCTTCAAGGGTGATCTTTATGAGGTACCCCCAGCCTATATCAGACATCGTATCGAAATAAGACACCCGGTGGACGATCCTAAAGAGCTGTATCTTTACGACAACGACGTGCGGGTGGGCAGAATCAAGCTTTTGGATAAAAAGGAAAATGCCCGTACCTTCAGGCCCAGATCGGTGCCTACTCATATCTTGTTCCATAAAGGGAGGGTGCAATCATGAAAGATCTTTTAGCCTGGTTTGGACTCAAACGCTTCCCTTTTGACAAGAATATCAAATCCGCTAAGGTCATGGACACCGAACCCCTCAAAGAATGCCTGGCACGCCTGGAATATATCAAACGCCGGGGCGGTATCCTGCTCTTAACCGGTGATCCCGGCGTAGGCAAAACACTGGCCCTGAGAAAGTATGCCCAAGGCCTCAATCAAAATCTGTTCAAAACGCTATACACACCCCTTTCAACCCTCAGCCGGTCCGATCTGCTCTATCATCTCAACCGCATGCTCGGCCTACCACCCAGACTCTCGAAAAGCGCCATATACACCCAGATCCAACAAACACTCCTGGAGTCTAGAGATCAACTCGGGAAAACGTTGATGATCATCATTGATGAGGCCCATTTACTCCAAACCGGACCCCTGGAAGAACTGCGTCTTTTGACAAACTTCAAAATGGACTCCTATGACCCCTTCATCCTTGTCCTGGTAGGACAGTCCGATCTCAGAAGAATTATGGAGTTCGCCGTTATGGAGCCCTTCAACCAGCGCATTGCCATCCGATACCATATGCCCGGTCTTGATCCAAAGGAAAGTAGACACTATGTCGTTCATCATCTCAAACTGGCCGGCGCACAGGAGACCATCCTCGATGACGCCGCCCTTAATGCCGTCCATGAACTCAGCTTCGGTATTCCCAGAAAAATCGGCGCCATCACCGAGCAGGCCCTTACATACGCCATGTTTGATCAAAAACACACCGTCTCGGCTGAAATGGTGCTGAAAGTCAAAAATCTGGATGGATGAAAAGGAAAAACAGCATGAAAGATAAAAATGAGATCCAGCTGGCTTATACGGTCTGGACCCTTATCGCTAAACTCAATGATTTGCTATGGGATTATTATGAAGAGGACTTTGTTCAGCATCAAAAAGAAGAGGTCATATATAGTGGAAATCTAACCGACCACCTGGACAATGATGATTTCTAACGGCTGAACCTAAGCTGTATCCAAATCACAGAATACACCTATGGACCGGTTGGGCCATACCATGACTCAACTGGTCCACTTGCTCTCAATGGTTATATCTGCTCGATAAAATCCTCCCAAATCAGCTATATCTTTTTGCTTAATTTGCTCCATTATCGACATAGCATGGGCAGAATAATCCCTTAAACCGAAGCCGATATTGCGGGGTAATCAACACAGATGTCTATATGAAAAAAGTCTGTCAATATCTCATGCCGACACATGATCGCGGTACAAAAATTTTAATCACAAACAACTGGGATGAAAACGTTGTAGGATTTTTATTGAATCTCGGATTCACAGTGTTCAAAGCAGAGAGGGCCAAGGATCAAAAAGGAGGAGTGACGGAGTTGGTGGCCGTTAATTTTGATCCAGGAACCAGGGGTTTTGAATTCTGCAGACACGGCTACCCTGCCGTCAATTTCCACACCAAACTATACAGCGTTTAGAGAGTTCCCTATGGAAATAATCTACGAAACACATGGAAAGGCGCACGAATTTGCACCATTAGGCGTTG
>QMMS01000212.1 GCA_003647375.1 Deltaproteobacteria bacterium | reverse complement strand
CCTGTTTCCATTGCCAGAACCCCTGGTGCGTGGCAGCCTGCCCCACCGGCGCCATGACCAGACGGGATAAGGACGGTATCGTGTTTGTGGACCACAACCTTTGTGTGGGTTGTAAAACCTGCATTTCAGCATGCCCGTGGGGTGCGCCCCAATGGGATCCTGAGTTGGGAAAGGTCGTCAAATGTGACTATTGCATGGATCGAATCGACACCGGGCTACAACCGGCGTGCGTAACGGTCTGTACCACACACTGTCTGAAGTTTGACAAGGCGGAACACATCCCCCAACTGAAACGCGATCGTTACGCACGGGCCATGGCGCCCCTTAAATAGCGTAGTTCGACTAACAAGGAGTCATGATATGGAAGTTGCCGCTATTGACGCCATCATTTCCAAATTTCCGGAAGTTAAAGGAAACCTCATCGGAATTCTCCATGAAGTCCAGAATCATTTCCACTATCTACCGGAAGAAGAACTCAGATACCTGTCCAAAAAAACGGATATTCCGATTACGCAGATATACAGCATCGTCAATTTTTATAACCGATTCAGCCTCAAACCCAAAGGCAAAAATGAGGTTTGTGTATGCCTCGGGACAGCCTGCCATGTCAAGGGGGCGGAAAAAGTCATGAATGCCCTTGAGGATAATCTGAACATCCAGAAAGGGGAAAGCACGGATGACATGAACTTTTCTCTTGAAGAAGTTCGTTGCATCGGCGCCTGCAGCCTTGCACCGGCTGTCGTAATCAATGATGAAACCTACGGCCTGGTCACCCCTCATCGAATTCCGTCTCTTCTGAGTAAATACAAGGATGGATAACATTATGGTATCAACAACAGTAAAACAAAATGACGTCGTCATCAGCATCTGCACGGGTACAGGGGGAGTTGCCGCAGGCAGCTTAAAGGTTGTCGAAGCATTTGAAACTGCCTTCGTTGAAAACAGTCTGCCCGCCAAGATCAAGCCCAGAACCCATAAAGTGGGATGCCGTGGGTTTTGTGCCAAGGATGTCCTGGTGGATGTTGCCGTTAATGGCAATACAGAAACCTATCAGTTTGTAACCCCTGATAAAGTCGAGAAAATTGTTCAAGAGCACATCATCGATGGCAATCCCATAAAAAAGTGGCTCGTAAAGAAAGACTACCACGACTTTCACAGCAAGCAGCTGAAACTGGTATTGGCCAATTGCGGCACCATAGACCCCGAATCGATTGAAGAGTATATGGCCACAGGGGGATATCAGTATGCTGAAAAAGCCCTTAAAATAGAGCCGGATGAAATCATCAACATCATCAAGGCGGCCGGATTAAGGGGAAGAGGTGGCGGCGGATTTCCCACGGGTGTCAAATGGGAAAGCTGCAGACGTGCCGCCGGAAGTATCAAGTATGTGTTGTGCAACGCAGATGAAGGAGACCCCGGGGCATTCATGGATCGCTCCATCGTGGAAGGCAATCCCCATTCCGTCATCGAGGGAATGATCATCGGCGCATTCGCCATAGGGGCAACAGAGGGTTATGTCTATATTCGGGCGGAATACCCTCTGGCGGTCGATCGACTGCGCCTGGCCCTTGATCAGGCGAGAGAAAAAAAATTTCTGGGAGAAAACATTTTTAAGACAACTGTCAAATTTGACATCAAGGTCGTCTTGGGTGCGGGAGCGTTTGTGTGTGGCGAATCCACCGCCCTGATGACTTCTATCGAGGACAAAGCGGGAGAGCCTCGTCCCAAGTATGTGCATACCACAGACCGCGGGCTCTGGGGAAAGCCTAGCAACCTGAACAATGTTGAAACATGGGCCAACGTTCCCCTGATCATCGACAAAGGCGCCGAATGGTATGCCGGCATCGGCAGTGAAAAAAGCAAGGGCACCAAGATATTCTCGCTGGTGGGAAAGATCAACAACACCGGTCTGGTGGAAGTGCCCATGGGTATCCCCCTGCGGGATATTATTTTTAAGATCGGCGGCGGGATTCCCCGCAAAAGAGAATTTAAGGCCGTTCAGACCGGTGGGCCCTCCGGCGGTTGCATCCCGGCCAGCCATCTCGATATGCCGGTGGATTACGAACATCTCTCCGAAGCCGGATCCATGATGGGCTCCGGCGGCATGATTGTCTTGGATGAAGATACCTGCATGGTGGATATCTCCAGGTACTTTCTCGATTTTTGTAAAGATGAAGGCTGCGGGCAGTGCACACCCTGTAGGGAAGGCGTTGCGCAAATGGTCAGACTCCTGACGGAAATCACCGAAGGCAACGGCACCCTTGAGCACATCACATTACTGGAAGAGCTGTCCCTTATGATCCAGGACGCCTCCTTGTGCGCGCTTGGAACCAGCGCACCCAATCCGGTAATTTCAACCCTTCAATACTTCAGGGAGGAATACGAAGCCCATATCATCGACAAGCGGTGCCCTGCAGGGGTCTGCAAGGCGCTCACGACCTTTACCATTGACGAAACCAAATGTACCGGATGCACCATCTGTGCAAGAAACTGCCCTACTGGCGCCATTACCGGTGAGAAAAAAAGCCCCCATTTCATCGACCAGGAAAAGTGCATCACCTGCCGGGTCTGCTACGAAAAATGCAAGTTTGGGGCTGTGCAGAAAGGATAGGGGAGAGCCATGGCAACAATGGTCAACTTAACGATTAACGGCAAAGATATTCAGGCTCCTGAAGGGACGACGCTCCTGGAGGCAGCCAAAAGTGAGGGGATATTCATTCCCACCCTCTGCCATCATGAAGCGCTCGAACCCGAAGGAACCTGCAGGCTCTGTATCGTCGAAATCAGCGGTGCCATCCGGCATTCCATCAGGATTTCCTGTATCCAGCAGGTCCAGGAAGGACTCGTGGTGGAGACGGATACGGAACGGATAAAAAAAAGTCGCCGTCTCATTTTGGAACTGCTTCTGGGCCGCTCACCCTATTCCAAAGAGCTCCTTGACCTGGCCTCTAAATGCGGTGTGATGACCAGCCGTTTTCTGACGGGTGAAAATGATGACTGTGTCCGGTGCGGGCGCTGTGTCAGGGTCTGCAGGGACAAAATCGGAGTCCACGCACTATGCTGGGTGAACCGAGGGTATGAGCGGAAAGTAACGACCGATTTCGAGCGCCTGTCGGAATATTGCATCGGATGCGGTTCCTGTGCACAGGTCTGCCCCACCGGGGCAATTAAAATAGAAGACCGGGGAAATGAAAGAAAAATTTATACCTGGGGCCAGGTATTGGCACGATTCAAACTTGAAAAGTGCAAGGAGTGCGGCCGGCCCTATGCCCCCAAAAAATATCTGGACCGCATCAACGAACGGGCCTACAAAACCAAAGGGCTCGAGCTGGTTGACTATGTCTGCCCGGAATGCGTAAAAAAGGCGGAACGTCCCACCCCCATCAAGATGCCCTTTGGCGGTGGTGATATGCCGTTTGCGATTTAGTTAAAAAGAATGATATACGTTTCAAATTACATTTCAGCGACACTTGAACCAAAAGGAGTTTAAGAAATAATGAGCAAATATTATTTATACCAGGACACGGACAGGTGTATCGGGTGTCATTCCTGTGAAGTGCAGTGTAAAAGCAATAAAAAGCTGCCGGTCGGGCCCAAACTTTGTGAAGTTATCGAGGTGGGTCCCAAACTGGTAAAGGGTATGCCGAAAGCGGCGTATATATTTGTACCGTGTTTTCATTGCGAAAAGCCATGGTGCGTGGAAGCCTGTCCCGCGGGGGCCATGCAGATCCGGGCCAAGGACGGGATCGTGTTTGTCAACCACGATCTTTGCGTAGGCTGCAAGACCTGTATATCGGCCTGCCCCTGGGGCGCACCCCAATGGGATCCCAAAATGGGCCGGGTGGTAAAGTGCGATTACTGCATGGATCGGTTGGATCAGGGGTTAAAACCCGCTTGTGTGACAGTGTGTACGACCGGTTGCCTTCACTTTGAAAAAGCCAAACACATCAATCCGATAAAAAGAGAACGGTATGCACGTTCAGCTGCAGAAATGTAGCCAAAAGAATGCCATCTATATGCTGTTGCCCATAATTTTCTCTTAGGCACGATTATCTGTGTGGCCATTGACCTGCCACTTTAAAACAATGAGGAAAAAATATGTCCAACTTAATCTGCCCTGTCAACAATTCAGTTATCAAGTTAAAAGAAATGCTTGATTCCAGCCTGCTCAAGGATCCGAAATGTCGCCGGATCAGCGAAGAATTACTGGAGCTTCTGGAAGATATCGCCTGGGGAAGGGCCGGGAAAGACCATATCCCTGCCATTGAATCCCTGGCAAAGGAACTCATAGCTGGTGGACCCGATGATGTCTGCGTTGATGTGGGGGCGCAGGTTCAAGAAGCGTTAGCCGAGCACCTGGAAGTGTTCGTCAGCCATGTCGAAACCCATAACTGTTCTTCGGGCGCCTGCATCAAGCTTGCACCGGCCCCCTGTCAGATGGCTTGCCCGGCCGGTATCGATATTCCCTCTTATGTCACTCTTATCGGCATGGGACATGATGCGGAGGCCATCGAAATCATTCGCAAAGACAACCCCTTCCCATGGGTATGTGGCCTGGTGTGCACACGGCCATGCGAATTCATGTGTGTACGTGGACGCATCGACAAGCCGATTTCCATAAAATTTTTAAAGGCATTTGCGGCGGAAAGAGCCCTGTCCCAGGGGCGCTATCGGAATCCTGATAAAATGCCGGATAAAAATAAAAAAGTGGCCATCATCGGTGCGGGCCCGGCCGGGATGAGTGCGGCCTATTATCTGGCACTCATGGGCTACACGGTGAGCATTATCGAGTCGCTTCCCATGGCAGGCGGAATGATGATGGTGGGCATCCCCCGGTATCGGCTACCACGGGAAGTGATCGACCGGGAGGCCGCCATGATCCAGGAACTGGGGGTTGAGATCCGTTTTAACACCGCATTTGGAAAAGACATTACTATCGATCAGCTGAAAAAAGAGGGCTTTGAGGCCTTTCTGTTTGCCATCGGTGCACACAAGGCTTTCGCTTTAGGCATTCCCGGTGAAAAAAAGTATCCCCAGATGATAAAATCGATTGACTTGCTGCGCAATGTCGCGCTCGGAGATCGTAAGATACCCGGAAAAAAAGTCATTGTTATCGGTGGCGGAAACGTTGCCATCGATGCAGCAAGAACCTGCATCAGACTCGGATGCGAAGAGGTCACCATCGCCTACCGCAGAACCCATTCGGAAATGCCGGCGGATATCGAAGAGGTAGAACAAGCCGAGGAAGAAGGTATCCGGATGTCATTTCTCACCGTACCCGTGGAAGTCATCGGAGAAAACGGAAAGATCACTTCGCTGCATTGTCTGCGGGCAGAGCTGACAACCCGTGAAGGCAGTGATCGAAAATACCCCGTTCCCGTGGATGGAAGTGATTTTTTCATGGAAGCCGATGCCATCATACCTGCCATAGGCCAAGCTGTGGATCGGGAATGTCTGGAAAACTTATCCGAAATAAAATGGACCCGGCGCAGTACCATCCATGTGAACAGAGCCTGCATGGAAACCACCATGAAGGGAGTCTTTTCAGCGGGTGATTCAGTTTTGGGGCCGGCAACGGTTGTCGAAGCCATCGGCGGCGGGAAAAAAGCTGCTGACGCCATCGACCGCTATTTGTCCGGAATTCCCCAGCCCAAGTTGCCGCCTGTTCCTGTTCGACGCGGCCGGATCGATTTTATCGAGGTACCTGCCAGCACCAAAATGAATTTGAAAAAGCCGGACATGCCGCTTTTAAATTTCAACCGGCGGCGGATCACCTTCCAGCAGGTTGAACTGGGTTATTCTGAAAATGTCGCCAGAGAGGAGGCTCGCCGATGTCTGCGCTGTGACATCTGCCGACGCTGCGGCGCCTGTGTCGAAGTCTGCCGGGACAAAATGGGAATCAATGCACTGAACCTGGGGTACCTTGATTTTGACAAGCCCTTTCAGACCGATTTCAGGGATACGGCGGACCGCTGCATCGTCTGTGGCGCGTGTGCAGAGAACTGCCCCAATGATGCCATGCAGATCAAAGATGTGGGCGATGAAAGGATCCTGTCCATTTGTGGGACGACATTGAACCGCCTCAAACTCGAATACTGTGACATCTGCGGTGAAGCACTCGGGCCTGCAAAATACCATGACTACATCAGTAAACGCCTTAACACCCTGGCTAAAGTCGCCGATGACAGGACAATATGTGTCGCCTGTTCTCGAAAAATGGCGGCCAAACAGCACAACGAGGAAATTATTCCCCTAAGATAAAGGAGGCTGTCAATGTTCCGACGAGGAGACAAGATTGAAATATTCAAACCATCGACTGACGAGGGGTGGCAGGATTATATGGATGAATTTATCGGTCTGCATGGGATTGTTACCGACCCGGATACGGCCATTAACGATCCAGATGCACTGATTGAAGTAAGCCTGGTGGACAAGGGAACGCACCGTCTGCCCCAGGATTGCCTTCGAAAAATTGATTAACAACGTTGGAGATGCATTCATGGTTACAATAACGATCAACGGGAAGACATATGAAGCCGAAGAAGGCAGACGACTCCTCATGATATTGAACGAAAAGGGTATAAGGGTACCCAGTCTCTGTTTTCATCATGCCCTCACACCGGCAGCATCCTGCAAGCTGTGTGTGGTAGAGGTCCAGGAGAATGATGCCCCCCCGGGAACCAAACTCTCCTGTGCCATCAAAGTAAAGGATGGTTTGAACGTTGTCACCGAAAGCGCCATGATACACCAAAAGCGGAACATAGCCATTGGAAACCTGCTGTCCATGGCGCCTCAGTCGGAAGCTCTTTTGGAAATCGGTGCCGAGTTCGGGCTTACCACGGGGAGGGTGCCGGATGGGTGTATTCGCTGCAGGTTATGCGTCCGGGTATGCAAAGAAATTATCGGTGCAGGCGCCTTGGTCTTCCGCAAAGAGGATGGCTTGAACCATGTTGTTCCTTCGGATAAAGGGACCTGTATTGGATGCGGAACATGTGCAAATATCTGCCCCACCCATGCGATTCGGCTTACCGACAAAGATAACGTAAGGACCATGATGGTGGGCGACAGGATCATTGCTACCCATCCCCTGATTCGGTGCGAGATGTGCGGCAAGCTTTTTGCGACGCCTAAATTTCTTAAATACGTTGAAACAAAGGAAAAAGAAATCGATCATCCCGATCTGAAAGAGCAACACAACTACTGTCCGGTGTGCGCTAAGCTATATGCAAGAAAAAATCAGCAATTGACCGCCCCTCTGTTTTCAACACCCCACGGTTATAACGCTGTCAATGATAAGTGAACAGTTGCCTGGAGGCTGCCCGGCAGCGCTATGGACAACATATCTCGATTCTTTTGATTCAAGTGTTCATGGCAGAATTGAGGTGTAAAGATTTCTCTTACTTCTGGAGCAAAAAGGGGCCTTTGTTCAATTCATCCATTTCCCCGATGCATCCTTCCCTTTGAGAGTTATCAGCTCTCTTGTCAATGATCTTAACCGGTTTGCAAGTATCTCTGAAAATACCCGATACATGATATAACCGAATGCAACCTTATCATTTCCGGTAAGTTTTTCGACATACTCGGTGTCAACTGCTATACATGCAACATCTCCATCTGCGTATGCAGAGGCCGAACGAGGTGAGCTGTCTATAAATCTCATTTCCCCAAAAATATCGCCCTTACGCTTCAGAATTGTAACCTCTTTATTTTTTTTAACAATCTTTACCTTTCCATAGATAAGAAAATATACCCAGGAATCAATGTTACCTTCCTGTATAATAGTTTCTCCTGATTTGTACGTTCTCAGCTTGCTCATATTGAGTAGCGTTTGGAGATCGCTCTGGGTAAAAGGCCTAAAAATAGGCATCTTTTTTAGATCATCGATTATTTTCTCGTTTCCTAATAAATAGTCAGTTTCTTTCATTTGAGCATACCCCCTTTGATCAAAGATTTCTAAAACCGGTACTGAAGCGACAGTTCAAGCCCCTTGTTTTCGGGTCTCGAAGACAGGTTGATCTTCAGGTTTTCTTTGAGACGATCCACAAACCTTCTGTCCTGGTCACGG
>QMMS01000211.1 GCA_003647375.1 Deltaproteobacteria bacterium | reverse complement strand
TGGCCAGGGTGTGCGCCGGGAAAAAAAGAATTATCAAGCATATCAGATAGGTCATGGCGTAAATAAAGATGAACGTCCAACATCGAACATCGAACGTCCAATGATGAATGAAAAAAGCAATACCGAAGTATCTCTGTTTCTTTTCATCGGTTTTGATGCTCGTGCCGAAAATCTCAATTCTTCCGTTTCTTCTTTTCGCATTTAAACCCATTCAAAATTCGATGTTGGACGTTCGATGTTCGATGTTCAAGTTTTTTCTGTAACTTCTGAATTCTGTCTCCTATCTCCTGATTTCCTCTATAAAACTTCACACTTTCAGGTCACAGTGCCTCACCGCACTTTCATCCAGGATGGTTGAAAGCCCCCCCCGATCAGATGGCAGGTATCCCATAACCTGTCCCCAGACATCGTCATCTTCCATGCAGAAATAAACCGTCAAATCAGGGGCAAATTTACGTATAACCGAAACCATGTGCTGGTATATTCGGATCCGAAGAGGTTTGAAATATCGCATCTTGCCATCCAGACCCGGAATGAATTCTCCGTAAATAATCGATGAATCCGGAAACCGCTGTTGAATGATCGGCTTCAACTGTGGCATGAACCGGAAGGTGCCGATACTGATCCAGACAATATTCTGTGGGGATACGTGGGCAAATACCTGTTTGATGATGTCTTCGTAGTCATTCTCACATCCATCATAAATGACCACCGGATCGAAATGAAATGCTATTGGATAACCCCAGGATTCACACGTTTGAGCTGCCCGGAGTCGGGCTGCTATCGTCGCTGTACCCCTTTCCTCTGCTTGCCACACGGCAAGAGAATTGAGTGACCAGGAAAGGATTGTTTTTCGGTGATGGACCAATGATTCGAACGGTGCGATGGAAACGGTCTTGGTTTTTAACTCGAGCACCGACCACGATTGCGTTGCGAACCGTTCCACAAGCCGGGTGTTTAAATCAGACCATTTCCCCCAGATAAGACTGTCGGTAAACTCACCTGTACCAATCCGGAATCTCTCTTCAAGGGATAACTGGTGATCCAGTTCCGCAAATAAATCATCGTGATTTACAAAAAACTGACATATGGGTGGATGAAAATAACTTTGCAGGATGCAGTACGCGCAATCCATGGTGCAGAAGGTACCGATGTGAAGAATCTTATACCCACAGCAGGTATAGGATCGCGTACCCGGGCATTCTTTGATGAACTTGCCCTTGTTGCGGGTCAACAAAAGAACCTCTTTACCGCTTTGAATCGGATCTTTTGTGCCGGAGACCTTCTCAAACAACGCTTGTGTTTCATCTATCACGCTGAAAGGAATGTCGAGACGCGACACAATATGCTTCACCACCGGGAAATCGACAACATCTTTATGAATAAGGAGCTTTGAAATGGTCATTTTGAATACACACTTTCGGGGTTTTTTCTTGACACGACTTGGAGCAATCTCTTAACATGATCTGTCATGGCACAGAACAATAATAAAAACAAACGATTGATCAGCCTGTTCTTTCTGGGATGTCTCTTGTTGAACTATCCGATACTATCCTTGTTCAATGTAAAAATCTTCGTCCTTGGAATCCCCCTGCTCTGCCTGTATATTTTTTCGGTCTGGTCTGCCCTGGTCCTTCTCATCAGCATCACCACACGCCGGCCGAGAGAAACCCTGCAAAAATCGGATAAGAGCTGAGCTCGCTTCGCTCACAATTTTATCCGCCTTCGCAGAATACCACGGGCTTGCCCATGGATGAATGCAAAAGCAAAGGTTAATTGCTACGGAGCCTTGAGCACGAGTTTTGGCCGGATTCAAACCGAATATTCACAGGCCGGCACAACGACCCAACTTGGGTTTTACGGATAACCGTGTTACTATAAATACTGGGACACGCTATTCCATCGGGTTGAGAAATACAACAATTCATGGAATAAATAAAGCCATGACATTATGTTAGCAACAAAAACCATTCTCTTTTTTTCCTTTGCCTATATCGGCCTGCTCTTTGCCATCGCATATTACGGTGATAAAAGGGCGGACGCCGGCAACAGCATTATCAGCAATCCATACATCTATGCACTTTCCCTGGCGGTCTATTGTACGGCCTGGACCTTCTACGGCAGTGTTGGCCGCGCCGTGGCTTCCGGGCCCATTTTTCTCACCATCTATCTTGGGCCGACGCTGATGATCGCTTTGAGCTGGTTTGTTCTGCGTAAAATAATCCGCATCAGCAAAACCTGTCGCATCACGTCCATTGCCGACTTCATTGCCTCCCGATATGGAAAGAGCACGACATTGGGAGGATTGGTTTCCGTGATCGCCGTCATGGGCATTGTTCCATACATATCCATTCAGCTCAAAGCCATATCCAAGAGTTTTTTGATCCTGACAAACCAACCCACCAGCGTGGCCGAAATACCGGTGTTTACGGATACCGCTTTCTACGTGGCTGTTATCCTGGCCATTTTCTCCATTCTCTTTGGAACACGTCACCTGGATGCCACCGAACGACATGAAGGTCTGGTGGCAGCCATTGCATTCGAATCCGTCATGAAGCTGACTGCCTTTATCGCCGTTGGGATCTTCGTGACATTCGGCCTTTTTGATGGATTCGGTGATCTGATGCAACAGGCAGCCGCCCTGCCGAATGCGGAAAATCTTTTCAGCATCAGCAAGGAGCCCGGTGCCTATTCCCGTTGGGGGTTCCAGATCTTCGTATCCATGATGGCCATTCTATTCCTGCCCCGCCAGTTTCAAGTGGCTGTTGTAGAAAATGTCAACGAAGAGCACCTGAACAAAGCCATGTGGCTATTTCCCCTTTACCTGATCGCCATTAATATTTTTGTCCTCCCGGTGGCGGTGGCCGGGCTTCTCCATTTTCCAGGGAATCTTATCGATCCCGACACCTATGTTCTGGCCCTGCCCATGTCCCAGGGACAATCCATTTTGACGTTGCTGGTATTTCTGGGCGGCATGTCGGCAGCAACCGGTATGGTCATTGTGGAGACCATCGCCCTGTCAACCATGATCTGCAACGAACTTGTCATGCCGATCCTGCTGCGTTTCCAGCCATTGAAATTGACGGAAAGAAGTGATTTGAGCAGCCTGCTGCTGGGTATTCGAAGGGGCAGTATCGCCATGGTGCTGCTCCTGGGCTATATTTACGTTCGCCTGACAGGTGAATTTTATCCGCTTGTATCCATCGGTCTTTTATCATTTGTGGCCGTAACCCAGTTTGCACCAAGCATACTGGGCGGCATCTTCTGGAAAGGGGGAACCCGGTCCGGCGCACTATGGGGCTTAACTGTCGGTTTCGGCATATGGATATATACCCTTATCCTGCCCTACCTGGTCCACGGCGGCATCCTGCCGGAAAGCTTCGTTACCAACGGGCCTTTTGGTATCGAATGGCTCAGACCCTACCAGTTATTTGGCTTACAGGAGCTCAGCCAGAAGTCCCACTCTGTTTTCTGGAGTATGCTGTTCAATATCGGTCTCTATGTGGGCATCTCCATCTTCAAGAAGCCCTCGGCACTGGAACATACGCAAGCAGCGTTGTTTGTAGATATATTCAAACACCCCGGTGAAAAAGAACGGGCTCTCATGTGGCGGGGGAAAGCATCCCTGCCGGACCTGAAATCAATTCTGAGTCGGTTCCTTGGGGAAGAAAAAAGCACCGATGCCCTTTTCTCCTACGCCCGGAGCAGCCGAATCGACTGGGATAAAGATATCATCGAAGATGCCGGTTTGATAGCACATATCGAAAAGCTACTGGCAGGAGCCATCGGGTCTGCATCTGCACGTATCATAATGGGCACCGCCGTCAAGGAGGAACCACCCAGCATCGATGAAGTCATGGATATGCTGGATGAAACCCGCCATGCCATTGCCTACAGCCAGGAACTGGAAAAAGCCACTACAGAGTTGAAACGGGTCAATGAACGCCTCACTGAGCTGGACAAACTCAAAGACAATTTTATTTCCACGGTCACGCATGAGCTCAAAACCCCTCTCACATCCGTCCGTTCCCTGACGGAAATCCTGCGTGACAATCCTGCTCTGGGTCTCGATGAACGCGACAAATTTCTCGGCATTATCGTCAAGGAGACCGAACGCTTATCCCGCCTGATAACCCAGGTGTTGAATTTCCAGAAAATAGAAGCAGGTATTGCAGATTGGGAGTTCGCACACATAGACTTCAATGACATTATTGCGGACGCATTGGCGGCTTCCGCTCAATTGCTTAGGGACAAGCGTATTCCTCTGGAACAAGATCTGGCGCTTCCCCCGAAAATTATACGAGGAGATCGGGACCAGCTCATGCAGGTCCTGATGAACTTGATTTCCAACGCCATTAAATTCTGTGACCCAAAGAATGGTAAGATCAAAATCAAACTAACCACGGAAAAAGATTTCTTGAGGGTGGATGTTGCAGATAACGGAATCGGTATTCACAAGAAAGACCAGAATCTTATTTTTGAAAAATTTCGCCAGGCCAACACCGAGTCCAAGGGCAGGCCATCCGGCACCGGCCTGGGATTGACCATCACCAAACAGATCATCGAATTACACCACGGCCGTATCTGGGTCAAAAGCAAGCCCGGAAAAGGTACGATATTTTCCTTTACGCTACCATTGAGAACCGATACGAAAGCGCGGAAGCCTTATCGATTTTTTGAAAAGATGAAGAAACAGAATTAGAATGTCATCCTGGCATAGTACGTCTTCTCCGAAGCGGCCCTCGCCTCTCCCAGGGTCCGAATGCCCTTTTTTTCCAGCAAGGGAATCATTCTGATGAAAATCTTGGCCGTCATCATGGCGTCTCCCATGGCCGTGTGGCGATCGACCACCGACACACCCAGTCGTCCGGCAATGGATGAGAGGGTCTGGTCTTCCTGTGCTGAGTGAACGATGGCGGAAAGCAGGAGTGTATCCAAAACCGGATTGACAAACTTGATGCCGGTCCGGTTTTCGTAGGTTTGGAGCATCCGCATGTCAAAAGCCGCGTTGTGTGCCACAATGATGGTACCCTCGGTGTATTTAAAGAATGCCGGCAACACCACATCGATGATGGGTTGAGATTGTACCATGGCGTCACTGATGCCATGAATTTTTGTTGCGGACAGGGGAATTTCGCGCTGGGGGTTCACCATCTGATCAAAGGATTCTTCGGTGAGAATATGGGTGTTGATGATTCGAAGAGCACCAATCGATACAATCGCGTCTCCACCGGCTGGATTCAGGCCCGTGGTTTCCGTATCAAATACCGTGTAAGCAAGATCTTTCAACAGACGATTGTCGAGATCCGGCGATTGACCAGGCTGATGAAACAGGTCAAAATCATAGAACTCAGGGCGGCTCGCGGGTAAAATGGCTGCGTGACGAACCGAGTCCTGCTCCTGGGGCCGAAAAGCCGGCAGATAGATGCGCAGGCAGGATTTTTTTTCCCGTTGCTGATCTGCATAGGACCAGATCTCTGCATTGTGATGGTCCAGTACTTCCTTCAAATGCAGGGGCATCCCCTCCTTCATAAAGTTCAACTGCATGGTTTCCCATTGTCTGAGCTTTTCGATTTTCAACGGGCTACCCTCCCATGAAAAATCCAGGAAAACAATATCCTCATTTTCTGCATATCGACAAACATACCGACGAATACCGGTCTCGGCACAGACCCTTTCAAGCATAAACAGAAGAATCAGAATCATGGCATAGGTGTCGATTTTAACCCAGCATCTTCCTGTGCAAGGCTCTACGGCCAGTTCTATCCCAAGCCGTTCGTCTGCTTTTTTTTGCAGCGCATCAAACAGGTCTGGAATAGAAAGCGGCACCAACGGCCATTGATTCCTGGTCTGCTTGAAAGCCTCTTTGGACTCACGTTGTATCAGTTGTTCCAACGATCTGGATTCAGCGTGAATGATCTCCTTTAATTGGTGTTGACGGGACGGCTCTATATCCGGGTATACCTGAATAATCTCGATAGCTGATTTGATACTGGCAACCGAATGTCGGATTTTTTCCTGAAAGGATCTGACAAGGAATTCAGCCCTTGCTTCGAGCCTCAACCCCTGAGTGATGTCATTGAAAACAACGATAAACCCGGAGAATTCCCTCTGCGGATTCAGGATCGGAGCGGCTTCCGCTCGCAGAAGTTTGTTTGCCCTGTCCGTCACGACAAAAGTCGAGGTTACATTTTCTTCGTTCCTTTTTAGCTTTGTGCGGATTTCTCCCAGTGCGTGGCGAATGATATTTTCACCGATGATACCAAAGATGGATCGACCGATACCCAGATGTGCTTTCCCTTGACTTTCAACGGTTGCATCCTTGGCGATATCCGGCTGACGCCCTGTCTTCAGAGTGGTATTTTTTTCGCTGAAATAACGCTTTGCCTGGGAATTGTAGAGGATAATCATGCCTTCCTTGTTACAGACCAGTACCGCTTCCGGTAGCTCGGCCATGATGGCGGCAAGGATATTTTTCTCTTCCTCCAGCTCTGCTTTGGCAATATGCACGCGATCGAAAACGCTTTTTTCCAATTTTTCGTATTGTTCAGCCCCGGTATTGATTTTCTCCACCAGCTGCGTCAACCCGTATGCGCCCTCGAGTTGGATCCGGTGCGCAGGGTTCACGGAATGAATCAGCTCCACCTCTTCCGACAATTGGTTCATGGGGATAATGGCGTTTCGAAAAACCCGGGCAAACATGAACCCGAACCAGGCGATCAGTGCCAGGCCGATGACAAGAATGGTGTGACCGTAGCGAGCAAATATTTCCTGAAGTATGGGTCTGTTCTGTTGGATGGATTGATGCCAGAAAAGCACCACCAGGGCAAGGGCAAGCACTGCAGCAATACCGATGGATATGCTGAATGCCCACCAGATTTTGCTGTTGTTTTTCATTCCGGTTCTTCGAGTAATTTCTTCACAGCATCGATGATCTGCTGGTTGGAAAACGGTTTCGTGATGTATTCATCAGCACCCAGAACCATTCCCTTGGCAATATCCACATCACGTCCCTTGGCGGTCAGGAATATGATCCGAGTATTTCGCCATTCAGGGTTCAGGCGGATGATTTCACATACCTCAAATCCGTCAACACCCGGTAACATGATATCCAGCAGAACCAGATCCGGTTTCTCCTTGGATATTATTTCCAGGGCTTCTTCACCGCTCTGGGCCACCAACGTGTTATGGCCGTTCTGTTCCATTAAAAACTGCAATGGTATAACAATGTTCGGTTCGTCGTCGACGATCAGTATTGTTGGAGGCATGAGATTAATAGCCTTATCTGTTCTATGTTCATTGGGTTGGGCAGGTCTAAAGACCTGCGCTACATTAAATGGAATTGCGTACCACCTTCAGCTATTCATGATGCGCCAAATGCTGAAATAAACATCACCAGCAAAAGACTCTGGACTAAAAATGATAGAAGCCAGGTTCCAGCGCATAAAATGACAACCTTGCCGGTATGGGGTATCTTGAAGGCCATCTTGATTCCGATCACACTGGCAGCAACAATCCAGAGGCTAGTGGCAATGAAAAGAATAACGCTTGTCTGGGGAACCACACCCAGCAACCGCAGGATACCGGGGGCACTGGCAAATGCCATCACCCGCATGATGGTTTTTCGATCAGTTTGGGATTCGGTGTCACGAAACAGGTAGGTACCGGCAAAATAGATGGTAAAGGCCCAGATGTACCAAGCAAGAAATGTCGTCACGAGACAGACGTTGACGATAGTAGCACCTGAACGGCTGAACATCCCGAAACCCGTGGCCATGGCATAGATCGCAACCACCCAGACGGATTGTCCCTGGGTTGCGGAATCATTTATAAGCTCTTCAAACAGAAAAGAGTCCAGCTTTGCAGCTCTGATCATGCGGGAAACAAACGTATTCATTAAGGCCTCTATAATGTATAAAACAGTCTTTTTTTGACCAGGAAAGAAATGACATCGGTTGTTATGGAACCCCACGGGTAAACCCGTGCTCCCATTAAAATACCCGTCTTCGCCTTCGGCTACGCCGCGGTTATCCGCCTTGCCTTAGGGGTGACATCGCGCCGTAGCAATT
>QMMS01000210.1 GCA_003647375.1 Deltaproteobacteria bacterium | reverse complement strand
CGCCTGAAGTGCTGGATGCAGATGCCAGAGAATACTACCTGAAGGAGGCTGCCGGGCTGGGTATCACTGTGGATGAAATCGTTGAAACACGGCTGCACTGAAGCACTTCCAGAACCACAGAGGCCGGAAGACGGAGGTCAGAGGACGAAAAATTTAGACAGGATTAACAGGATTTTCAGGATTACAATAAAAAACCGTGCTGTCCGCTATTAGCGTGTAGGTCTTATACCTTATACCGTTTGCCTTATGCCCATTTATATCATGTAAATCCTGTTAATCCTGTCAGATATTTACAACCCGAACCCGGACAACCGATACCGGGTTATTCGGCATCAAACTGACAACTTTTAGTCAGGACTTGACCACCGCTTCTGGTTTTCCGACTTCCGACTTCTGACTTCCGATCTCTGGATTAAGGAATGATTGACACCGTGGCAGACCAATGATATACTTACGTGTCGTATTGTATAATAGTTCAATATTTTAAAATAGTTATTGCAACGTATCAAGGCGCTGCGGATTAATGGCGACAGCTCGGTATTGCCGTGGGCCAGGAACAGGAGGACCGAATGTTTGGAATAGGAATGCCGGAACTGATCATAATCCTTGTCATCATTCTCATCATATTTGGAGCTGGAAAACTGCCTGAAATTGGCGGCGGAATGGGCAAGGCCATTAAAAATTTTAAGACAGCAACAACCGAAGCCGATAGAAAAGAGGCTGAAAAGTTAGAAGAGGAAAAAAAAGAAGCCTGATTTTCCATTGCCAAAACTTCATATAGAAGAATATACCCGAACCCTAGCAGGCAAATCTGTTTTCATTGCCTGCAGGGAGGGTATCCTCCGAGACCACTTCCACGATATCATTGCGGACATTAAATTCCTGAACCGGCAGGGGGTACGCACCACTTTTTTCCATAACATGTCCAACCGGTTTTCCAACCAGAAACATTTCCGGGAGCTTTCATCGCGCCTGCCGGAAACCCGGATCATCAAGGTTCTGCCGGATCTGGATTTTTACCACTTTGTTCTCGATTACAGCAACCATGTATTTAAGTTTATTTTCCTGGAAAGAAAGTATCTGATCGACCGCCAGGGGGTGAAGATAAATGCCATCAACACGCAGAGGGCGAGAGATGCCTTTGGCGGGTACGCCGATCTCATTGCCAACATCAACTTCAAAGGTGCGCTGGAAAAGATTTGCCATAAAATCGATACCGGGCACTGTGACCGCGTACACATACTGCCATCCGGCAAAAACACCGTCAAACATGAGTTGTTCACCATCGAGGGCTCCGGAACCCTGATTGCCAACAACTTTGAAGAGACCTTCGGTGTTGCGGCCAGCCGGCGTGAGATTGAAATTGTTTTCGGCATCCTGAACCAGCATAAGCATGAAGCTTACTTAAAGCCGCGCAGTCTTGCATATATCCAACAGCACAAAGATGCTTTTTTTGTGACCAAAATCGATGGTATCATCGTCGGGTGCGTGGAAAAAAAGAAGCTTGACGAGGGGACGATCGAACTGGGGGCAGTGGCGATTTCCACAAAATTTATCAACCAACGGGTGGGCATCTTCACTGTAAATGCATTCATCGACCAGATGACCCGGGAGGGTTTTCGTTGTTTTGTGTCGCTGACCAACAACCCCCAATTAAAAAAACTGTACAACCGCCTGGGGTTCAACAAAGGGCCTTTTTCACGCTACCGCGCAAGGCAAGCACAATCCCCGGACGTTATCATGTACCGTAAGGAGATCTGATGAAAGTCGTTAATTTGCTGGACGGGGCTGAAGTCGATGCAGGATGTATCCTGGCTGTTTACACGGGACCGCTGCAGGATCTGATCGATGAGGCACCCCAGGAACCGGACATATTTGAGAGGTCGCTTCTCGACAGGATCCTGCCCCAGGACCTGGTTCTGCATGAACTCAATCTTTTGCATGTCGGCTTCACGTTCTGGATAAAGATCAATGCGGCGCCAAGGGAAGGCGTGGTTTGGGTACCGGCAAGAATGGATCCTTGAAATCAAATTTGTGACAACGTCTCGAAGTGGTTTTGCGGGGAGTACTTCGGATGTGCATTTCGTTCGCGTTCAAATTACCCTATTCGCCGGCCCTTTTCTTTGAGGTCCATCCTTTCCGACGCATACACTCTTTTACCATACGCTGCTCATCGGAGTGGTAGTTGAAGGCGAAACTCCGGTCCACGTCTTCACCGTAGATGTCGGGATCCTCCCGGACGATGTCCCTGGCCTGCTTTTCACAATCCTTGTGATCCTTGGCCCATTCTGAGCGTGGTTTGGTGGGGTGATAGGTGCCTGTAGCACATCCGGCAATGGCCAGGGCCGTGAGAAGCACGAGAATGGTACTAAATTTAAGCATGTTTTTTTCCTGGTGAATCGATCCTGATGATTATTACAGGAAATGCCGGCCATTTCAAATTAAAAATCCGACTGCACCCATAATATTATATTGGAATCCCCCGCAAATTGCAGTGAGACAACAGCGTTAGCAATTTAGCCTGCCAAACGATTGGCGCTTAAACCTTTTGTATTGTAGCGACGCAGTCGCGTTTCATAAAAGCGTGGAACACGTTTTATGGGTCCCTGAAAATTTTTTCGAGGATTGCCTTGGTGATCATATAGGCCGGCTTTATCCCCTCTTTGCCCATGGTACCGGCTGCCAGGGTATTTCCGGTAGCCAGCGGATTGTCCGATGCATAGTAGGCATAACGCACGCTTACTTTTTGGGAAATGTTACCCTTGATGATGGCGGCACCGATGGCCCGCTGGTAGTGGCCGCCCTCCATTTCCAACCCCACGGTTTTCCAGTCGGACTGGAACTTTTCAAGCATGTCCCGGTTTTGAAGGGATGTCCCCAAAACGGTGACCATGGGCCCCTCATAGACATCCATGTCCTGGCTGAAATCCGAGCGCTTCAGCTCGTTTTCGAAGATGTAGTTGTCCGAAGTCCCCTCGAATACATGGGCTGTGGCCAGCATGATGTCGCCCTTGTTGCCCGTCAGGATACCGGCTTTGCCCATGATGGAAATGGATTTGATATTCATGAAGCGCGTTGTGTTGTCGTAGGTGTAGGGTCGTAGAATGTTTTCCATCAGCTCAAAGGCCTGGGCTCCGAAGGCGTAGTCCATGACCACCAGGACCGGCCGGTCATCGGGTGTTTTGGGCAAATCCAGGTTTATGTCAGGATGCAGTTCCATATCATCCAGCAGGGCAGTGTCGATGAGCTGGCAGTTGATGTGGGTGCCGGAACGGTCGGTCAGCTCATACAGTCCATGGGCTTTGCCCAATCGGATGACGTCCTCCCCCATATCTCTGATCTGGTGACAGAAATCATAAAGACGGCCGCTTGTCTCTGTTATAGGATCCGCCCCCTTGAGGGCGGTATAGCCGTATAGAAGATTGGCGGTACTGTGCAGGTTGGCACTGATGATGTGGAGCGGTCGGTCCAGAAGATTGAGCTCGCGTATTTTATCCTTGATATCCCCGGCCCACTGAATGCCGTATTTCTGACGGCCGATAATGTTGACCAGTGAGGGCGTCAGGTAAACCACCACGGCATCGTCGCCGGAAATCTTTTCTTCATCGATGCGTTTGCCGAGCTGAAAGATGATCGAAAAGAGGCCGTTGTTGCTGCTGTGTTTTTTTTTGCTTTTCTCCAGGTAATCGTAGGTGTCCCGTGTTTCCTGGTAGGGCCTGCCGAGGATGATGCTCAAGTTCCACAGGGCCTGATCTAGTTGATGCGCATCCAATGTTTCCATGGCGGCCATGGTTTTTTCAAGCGATCGCCACTCGAGGGTCAGCATGTCGGTTTCGGTCTTCATGCGGTTGAAAATTTTTCGGGCTTCACTGTACAGAAAGGTCAGGTGGGTCAGGATATCGTAAATTTCGCTCAAGCCCCTGGAGATGACGATGCAGAGCTCGTTGTCACTGACCCGATAAGCGGTCCTTCTCCTTTTATAGGGCCCGATTTTTTCGGCATTGGTATTTTCAAACGGATCTTCCTCTGTCAAAATGATCCGGTTGCACTCCTCGATGCCCCTGGGGAGCCTGTCCAGCACATACTCCAGGCCTTTAAGCTCCACAATCCTGGGATCGTTCATGGAGCCGTAAATTTCAGGGCTCAGACTATTTAAGCAGGATTCAAGCTCCCGGCCCAACTTCCCGGACAAACGATAGAATCCACGCAAAACCAAGGCATCGGTAATGGTTTTGAATTCCCGGATGGCGTGCCGGGCTTTTTGGGCATCAGTCAACTCCTCCATGACGTGCCTCCCCATGCAATTATCCCCAAAGACGTCTTCATTTTTCTTCCCTGTTCATGCTCAAATACTTTCCCACCAGCATGGCCACCAACACGGTCAGGTAAAGTTGTCCGGAGATGGCGATCATGATGACAATGGATTTTGCCACTGCGTTGGCCGGAGTGATGTCACCATAACCTAGCGTGGTCACCGTGACGTAACTGAAGTAGAGGTATTCGTAAAACGTTGGCAGGGCGTCGCCGGCATAGTTGATCAACGGGGTGTCAATCCCGAAAAGGTACAATTCCACAATTTCTGCCATGGCCAGCAGGAGGGCACCCAGAAAACCAATGAGCACATAACCATTGACGGCATTGAGGATTATGGTTCCATTTACATCCCGGCTGCGACTCACGTGGAGGATCATGAAAAAAACAATGCAAATCTGATAGACGAACATGTTGAAAAAGGCAAATAAAGTCCATACGCGATGATCGGATAAAAAAGAAATAAACAAGAGAATGATGGTGGATCCACCAGTGGCGAACAGAACTTTACGTGTTTTTTCGGCGAAGTTGAGTGAGAAGATACTGGCCAGCACAATCCCGGTTAACATAATATTGACCAGCAGCTTTATTTTTTGGGCAATAAGGGGAAAAAACAACACCAGAACCAACAGGCACACCAGCAGAACAATGTTGTTTCTCAGGAGGTGGTTAGGTGGTATACTGCGTTGCAGCCAATCCATGCGCAAACCTATTCCTTGCTAAAAAGATTATGAAGATGACAAATTACGACGCCATTATAGGTCATTGTTTCACGTAAATCAACGCAAGAGGCGGTTTGTAGATCATCAAAGCTTTCCAATCACCGCTCTCAATATTCATCAGGTTAGGCTTGACCCGGCAAGGCATTTTACCTATGGTCACCCCTAAGGGTTTGTGTAGAAATAAGTTCGCAGATTTTCAGAGTT
This sequence comes from Deltaproteobacteria bacterium, assembly GCA_003647375.1. The sequence goes on along the minus strand of QMMS01000210.1, from coordinate 2,837 downwards.
CCGGCGCCCGCTCAGCAAGGCACGAAAATGCAGAAATATCTGGCATATGTCGAATTTTCGCAACGCAGCTGAGCGGGATGGATGGGCGCTGAAAATGTGAAGTTATTTTTGCGCGAGCCCTTAGACAATCTGAACCCTTTACCAAGAGGTTTTAAATGAAAAACGTTCTCTTTTTGCAATTTTACAATCAGATCAAAGGATCCTACTACGATTTGTGCAATGGATACTCCGACACCTATGATCTCTGTCAGAGCAAGGGTGACTTTTACTGGACGGAACACGAGACCGATCGCACGAAATGGCATGACGACGCAACCTACACCAGCAGAAAACTGCCCATCGATAAGGGAACGGTCTATGTCAGCGCCATTTACGTCAATCATCTTTACCAGGCCTACATATGGGCCAAAACCTATCCGCATATCCAGTTTGTGGTCGGCGGCCCGGTGGCTGCCGAAAGGATGATGACCGAGGGAAAATGGAATCCGGTGTATATCGAGGTCGACAAGGATGTCTCCATTCCGAAAAACCTGACGGTTACCGGGAAAAGTGTGGAAGACTGGTTCAATGTCCCCAATTTCAGTGGAACATGGAAGCTCGACATTCCAAAAGACGTACCCGGAGACAGCAAGATCTACTTTTCCTACACCCTGGACAACCGCTGCTACTGGAAAAAGTGCATCTACTGCAACATCGCCCTGCATGCCAACGAGGTGTTCAGGGAGAGAAAAAATATCGACTGCGAATTCGGTGATGTCGATCATGCGGGCATGAAAATCGTACGCTTGAACACCGGTTCCATCACCCCCAAATTCCTGCGGGAGGCACTACCGGCGCTTCCTAACCGACCCGACCTGGACTACCGTCTGTTCATCCGGTCAGGAGCCATGGAAAACCGCGCTCTGGAAGACGCCTTGAAGCAGTTGAACGGCAACATTCCCAACCTGGTGCTGGGTTTCGGCATGGAGTTTCCCTCCAACCGTATGCTGAAATATGCGGGCAAGGGGTTTACGACCGACGAACTGCTGGATTTTTTGAACCTGTCCAAGTCCTACGGTCTGAAAATCAACGCCAACTTCATGCTGGGCTGGAACAACCTGATCGATGACGATGTAAGGGAGCTGGAAACGTTCATGCAAAGAATGCCGGAGGATGCCGTGACCACGGCCCAGATCCGGTGGCTGCTGGCCCACCCTTTTGCCCAGGTCCACGACACCTACGAGGGGGAGCCCACCTGGATAGGGCCGTTTTATGAGGGATTTCGGGTGACGGTGGATGATCAACAGAAAGCGTTAAATCGCCAGGCGCTGGAGATCGTTAAAAAATACAGCCGCATCAAGAATTTCGAAGTGCAGGGGCTGGTTTCCATCAAGCAGTACATGGAATAAAAAATGCGGGGCATTTTTTATTACTAGAAAAATACCCTGCCGTATAGATAAAGCCCGATATAATTGAAGTCGACATTGCCCCGCAAATCAAGGCCCGGGATAGAATCCGGATCGTTTGCCTCGAGAGACATACGCATCGCATCCATCCCCAGCCCCAGGCCTACATGCGTCCACGGGTTGTATTCAACTGCGGTGCGGGTGCTGGTCAGCGATCCTGTGTAGCCCTTATACTCGAGATAGAACAGCTGGGTACTGCCCCTGAAATACCACTTGGGGGCCAGCAGTATATCCATTCTCAGGCCCAACGCGGGTAGCGGTGCCGTAAAGCTCTGGTCGGCCTGTTCGTCAACCAGGCCGGTGGCTTCAATACCGAGGCTAATGGGCATGATGTAAAGGCCCACTCCCCCGGCGAGGTCCAGGCGGTCGTCCTGGATAAAAGAGTAGCTGTAGTTCAACTGCAAGATGTCCATGTTATATTTACTTGACACTTCGGTTCCGGCTATAATGGTGATCGGGTCCCCCTCCGGCGGTTGAACGGTTATATCCTCGGTAATCTTGCGAAAGGCCGTTCGGTGGAGAGAGAACCAGCTAAAATCGGCCCGGTGTTTCCGGTTATCGGTAAAGCGCCAATAGCTTTCCAGGCGAAACACCTGGGTTTCGGATTCCATCCCCAATGCGTCTTCCAGATTGACTTCCACGCCAAGTCCCGCACCGAAACGCACATCGGTCTGTGAACGTGACGCGAATAAACCGCCATTGAAACTGAAGGTTGCCCAAGGGTTATCCCCGGCAGTGTCGTCGGCAGCAGAAGGGCCGACGGCTATTGACAGGAACAGGACGATTCCAAGCAGGGGGGAAAACCAGCGCATATTGACCTCTTTTGGTTATGGAGAATCGCTATCACCAATTTGATTTCATCCCACGCTGAAAGTGGTGGGAGAAATCTTCATGGAAAGATAGGCGAATAATAGGCCGGATGTCAAGCGGATCGCTCTTTTTTCTTGGCGCTGTTGACCAGGTGGCGCTTCTGGGCGGGCAGGATGGTTTTGCGCATTCGTAAGGAACGCGGAGTCACTTCCACCAGTTCATCCTCGCGGATAAAGCTGATGGCCTGTTCCAGGGTAACCAATCTGATGGGTGACAGGATAACGTTATCATCCTTGCCCGAGGCCCGCATGTTGGTCAGCTTTTTCTCCTTGCAGGGATTCACGTTGATGTCCTGTCCCCGGTTGTGTTCCCCGATGATCATGCCTTCATAGGTGGGATCCCCGGGTTCCACGAAAAGTCTCCCCCTGGGTTCGAGGTTGAACAGGGCATAGGCCACGGCACTGCCCTTGCGGTCGGCAAGAATGGCGCCGGTGAACCGGCTGGGGCACTCCCCCCGGAAATCGCCGTAGGCATCGAAAAGGGAGTTCATGATGCCGGTGCCGCGTGTGTCGGTGAGAAACT
>QMMS01000209.1 GCA_003647375.1 Deltaproteobacteria bacterium | reverse complement strand
GATCTACCCCATAACGGGATAGCTGCTGCTGAATTTCTGATGTCGCTGGCTCCATCAGGATAGTGAAGAGCTCATGCCCTTCCTTCACGGCGGCAGTGATCATGCTAAGATTCGCTGGTTTCAAGACACCATCTTTAAGCTCGATGAGGATGCCGATTTTTTTCATGCTTTTATTGCCTTTTACGCTTATCCAAACGGTGCCTAAAACGCTCAAACAGTTGCCCTGCTTCAAACCGAACACCCATCGACCTCCGTGATCAGTGTCACTTGAACCCTCGGACCCTTATTAGTCTTTTAGCCGTTTAGACTGTAGGCTGTTAGGCGCCTTCCGCTAATAGCTATTAGCCACCCTCCAACCCTCGTACCACCCTTATATCACCCTCGAACCCTTCTTCATATTACCCGTGCTTCATCTTTCAGAATGGTGACGATCTGTTCTGCAATCGATGTTGTCGTGCCGGTTATTTCTTTGGGAATACGTTTCTCCACTACCGGTGTAAGGTGCACCCGTTCTACGCGACTCGTTGGTTCCGGTATGTCGAGTTTTTCGACATCAATTATATTGATTTCCTTTTTGCGTGCTTTGACTATATCCGGAAAGGTCGGGTACCTGGGGATGTTGAGACCTTTGCCTGCAGCCAGCACGCAAGGCATTCCCAGTTTCAGTATTTCCCGGGCACCAGCCTCTTTTTCACAAGTTGCCAGGGCATTATTCCCCGTTATCTCAATTTTAACCACATTGGTTGCTGCCGGCATGTTAAAAAGATGTGCCAGGCGAAACATGGTCTGCATTCCCTCACTGTCAATGGATTCTCTTCCTGTGAGGATGAGGTCGGGCTGACCGTCCTGGGCGATGGCCGTCTTCAAGGCCCTGGCGGTCATGATCGGGTCATGGCGATGACCGGTGGTTACCAGGATGCCACGGTCGCCTCCCATGGCCAGGGCCGATCTCAGGGTGCCTTCGGCCTCGGGTCTGGAAAAACAGACGACGATCACCTCCGATTCGAGAAAGCGTTCCTTCAATCGACGCGCTTCGGTTACGGCGTGTTCATCATAGGGATTCATGAGAAAGGTGATCCCTTCTTCGATCTCAGCTTTGTCCTTGACGGTGATGGTGGCGGCTGAATCTGGGACGTGTTTGACACACACGTATATCTTCATCGGTCTAACCATTGACGGAAAAACTGGAGTTATAATTGATTTCTCGTTTACGCGAGAAAAAGCCGACGTCTAAATTGCGACCGGTATATTTCATGCTAAATTGAAACGGTTCTTTGTCGTGATTCAGACCTTTTTCACAAGCGTCGATGAGGTCCGCCATCATGGCTCCCACCACCGGAGCATTCTTATACTGGTTGCCACTGGTTCCAATGGCCATATAAAAACCACCCAGATCGGATTTGTCATAAACCGGAATCCAGTCATCGGAGCAATCGTAGAGGTCCACAACCCCCTTGGGCTGGTTGGGTACCTGTAGGGTGGGGATGCGGCGACCCAGACGATAGCACTGGGCTTTCCACTGTTCTTCGGTGAGCTGGTTGTCACGGCCATGGCCACCCCTGCCGGCGTAGAACTCGTCCGGGTCCACCCATTCCTGGGGGTCGCAATCCGGGTCTTCAGAGCCGATGAGAAACATGTTGCCTGATTCGGGTCGTACATAGCAACCGATGTCACCGTCACTCTGATGGTAGCCGTCGTGGATATAATCATAGCCTTCGGGGGAAGGGCAGTACATGACTTCGTGGCGCAGAGCCTTGGTTTTGATGTTGCAGCCTTCCCAGACACCCTCGGCCATCTGATTGATTTTATAAGAATGGGGCCCGGCACAATTCACGACCACCGGGGCGTCGATCTGGGTGCCGTCTGCCAGGGTGATACCCTGAACCTTTCCGCCGTCACTTCGTATATCGGCAACTTCGGCATTGAACAGGAATTCGGCGCCTTTGGCTTCAGCGGCGCGCATGATATTGTGGGCCGACAGGGTGGGATCATTTACATAACCACCTTCCGGACAGAAGAGCCCGCCTTCGAGTTCTTTTTCAGGGTCATCAAAAAACGTGGGGTCTTCGGGACGCCGCACCGGCCAGAACTCGTGCAGGTCCAGCACCGGTACTTGTTCGACAATCTTGTCGTTATCCCATTCCTCGTATTTCACACCTACGGCATCATAATGTTTTTTAACGTCCTGCCATTTGTGCCCCTGAGATTTCAAAAGAATGGAACCGGTGTTCATATACCGGGCCAGGCCTTTTTCATCCACCACATGATCCAGATAATTTTCCCAATCCAACCAGTATTTGAAGCCTTCGTAGGCAAATGCAACACCGTCCTCCGTGGAGTAGTGGGCCCTTACAATAGCGCAGGATCCGGCCGTCGAGCCCTCACCGGCATCGGCTCTTTTGTCCACGCTCAGGGTTTTGTAGCCCTTTTTGGACAATTCATAGGTGATGGGGGCACCAATAACGCCAGCCCCGACGATGATGGCATCATATGCTTTGTTCATGATTTCCTCCTGTATCGGTTGTTTATAATTAGATTTTTATTTGTTGTACCCACTTTGCAAAGCGTGTTTCGCCGGCAGGGCGCAGACCAAACTCGGCACCGGAATCGAGAATTGCATGAACCATGCTGTCGGCATAGCCCCGGCTGCAGGTCAGGAGCAGGCCGCCGGACATGTCCATATCTTTCTCCAGAATTACGATCTGGCATGGCACGTGGCACAAAGGACCCTGCAGCAAAAATGGAGCTGTTCCGGCAGGGTCCATAAAATCAAGCGCCGTTAACTTTTCGACAATATGGAATGCATCAGAACCGAAAAGGGCCAGAAAGACCGTAGACTCGGTGACATCAGTGCATCCTTTGAAATCAGGTGGTGCCATTTCCTCGGTACCCAGGTGCCAGATGGAGGCCTGGGTATTGTTCATACGGTTGACCAGCGCATTCTTTGAAAGAATGCATCTTCCGGGCCCAGGCGGCACGCTCAGGCCACTGGATGAGGGGTCATCTATCTGGCTGTCCTGTAGATCCCAGCGTGTTTTGTGACTCAGGTCTACCAACCAGGGACCGGGCCCCTCTTCCTGGTAGGCCAGCACAATTTTCCAGTGGTCACGGATTTCTGTTTTTTGAGCACTGGATTCAAACATCACCGGTGAATATCTTTGTATACCTGTCATATCGCTTTCCTCACATTTTCATCCGTTTGCCTTCAGGGTCATAAAAGGGCATGGGAACGACGCTGGCGTGCAGCCGTTTTTCGTTGCATTCATCTTCATAAATCTCCAGCGATGAACCCGGTTTGCTGAGTTGGGATTCCACCAGAGCCATACCCACGGCTTCGCCGGTGGCGAAACTCTTCCTGGCTGTAGCCACGTAACCGCGTACACGGGAATCTACAATCAGGGCACCATCCCGGGGTGCCCGCGAATGGTCATCCATACGGAGACCCACCAGTTTTAAGCGGCCTGGATCGTTTTCGGCTTGTCGAAGTGCAACAGCGCCGATCGTTTTGGCATCAATTTTTTTCCGATCCCAGAGAAAGCCGAGTCCCAGATCCAGGAGGTTGGTTCGTTGTTCCGATTCCTGACCGAGAATGATATGGCCTTTTTCCATACGCAGCACGTTCTGGGCTTCCAGACCGAAATTCCGGATATTGAATTCGGCACCTGCGGCCATGAGCAGATCCCAGACAGATTGCATGTAAGAAGAGGGCACATGCAGCTCATAAGACAGCTCGCCCACAAAGCCCAGGCGCATGGCACGCACTGGAATCATATTCTTGATGGTAAACTCACGGTATCCGGCAAATGGAAAGGTTTTGTTGGAGATGTCGGCATCCGCTATTTTTGTCAAAACCTTGCGGGCATTGGGCCCGGAAATATTGATCACACCCATGGCATCGGTGAGGTTGACCATGTGGTATTTCCACCCATCATAGCGCGTGTGAAAACGAAACCACTCCACGGTATTGCCGGCGCGTCCGCTGGAGGTCGTGAGATAGTAGTCGTTGTCACCCCGCTTTACCACGATCCCGTCATCGATTACGCAGCCGTCGTCGTTGCACATGGCTGAATATTTGATCCGCCCTTTCTTGATGCTGTGCATGTCGGAAACGTACAGACGTTGCAGGGCTTTGAGTGCATCCGGACCGAAAATCCGAAATTTCCCCAGGGTAGAGCTGTCCAGCATGCCAACATTGTTACGTACATTTAGGATTTCATCCCGGCATTCAAAGTCCTCGGAAAAATACCTTGCCCGTTGCCAGACGCCGATATTGCGGAAGATACCACCCTCTTTTTTCTGAGACGCATGCAATGGTGTTCGTTTGAACATGTGGTGGTGGGCTCCTGCATATGTGGCCAGAAATGTTGGAATCAACGGCGGACGAGCGGTTGTGGGCACCGGCGTGGAAGCTGAGGCTGTGTATTTGGATACAAAGAGGGGCAGATTGTGACCGGGGATGCCTCCTTGTCCCGGCCCGGTGCCTGCCGAGGTGAAGCGTTTGATCAATTCTGGAACATCAAACCCCATATCGATGGCCTGCTTGATGTTCTTGATGGTGGTATCCTCGTCAAAACAGATGAAACTTTTTCGTCCTTTTACCGGGGCCGTGACCAGTTTGCATCCCCGGTCTGTACCGGGCAGCACAGCGGCTGCTTTTTCGGCGGTAGAGACAGCTGCATCATCCATCACACCTATGGCGGCCAAAGCTTTAAGACCGGCCAACCGTCCCGAAGCTTCGATGGATTGTGGATGGTTGCATCCGGTCACCCGGCCTGCCGGAAACATGTTCTCAGGTAATTTTTCCGGCAGGAAATATCCGGTGTGGTTATCATAGACCATTTTGGCCTGGGCCAGAATCAACGGACCATTCACGGGTGTGAGTCCGGCTGAAGCCACTATCAGATCGCAGGGCATGTGACGTTTGATGGTTCCATCCAGTGTGGCCAGGGTCACCTTGGTTACCTGTTTGCAGCCATGGGCTTTGGCAGCAACCCAACCTTTGAGTACCGGCACCTTTCTATGAGCAAGCGCCTCAAGTAGGCCGGTGTCATGACCATCCTCGCGGATATCGGCCACACAAGGTATCTGCAGGCCCAGATCAAACAAGTCAAGTGCAGCCTCGAGGCCCAGATCGTGGCCTACGCTGAAAACAGCTTTTTTACCGGGCAACAGGCCATAACTTCGTGCCAGACGATGAGCACACGCCACCTGCATGACGCCGGGTCTTTCATTGTTGTCAAAAATCAGGGGACGCTCGATACAGCCGGTGGCCACTACAACGCTTTCTGAACGAATTTCAATATAACGTTCCGTAAAGGCATCGTTCACAGTTCCCACCTGAAAGGCGGTGATCAGGTTGTTGTTGTAGGCTCCCACCATGGGGGCATGTTTAAAGACCCGGATATTTTGAGTACTTTCCACCTGTCCGGCCAATTCTCTGGATCGGGCGAAAAGGGGCTTGTTTTCGGTATACCCGCTTACCCGATAATCCCAGCACCCACCCAGATAAGGACGTGACTCCAGCAGGATAACACGCACACCGGATTCAGCGGCAGCCAGGGCCGCCATCATACCTGCCGCCCCGCCGCCGATGACACATACATCAGCGGTCAGGAAAAGTTCATCATAGCGTCCTTTTGCCTTGTAGTCAGCTGAGATGGTTCCCACGCCTGCTGCTTTACGAATGGCCTTCATGGCGACAGGCCAGATTGCCGCCGGTTTGTGCATTGTTTTGTAATAGAAACCTGCCGGCATCATCCAGTCCAGCTTATCCATAAATGCCATCAAGTCAAAGTCTGCCGATCCCTTTACGTTTTGTGCCTTGACCACCATTCCGTCTTTTAGCAGGGTGTTTTCGGTACGCACATTGGGTATGCCATCCACTTCCATACAGGAGTTGCTGGATTCGCCGTCGAGACTGTACAGCCCCCTGGGACGGTGGTATTTCAGGCTGCGCGAAAAAATCCGGGTACCATTGGAATACAGAGCGGTTGCAACCGTATCGCCGGAAAATCCCTGATGTGATTTTCCCCGATAGGTCAGAGAACGTGTTTCAGTGGTATCGATCCGCAGTGTTGGCAATTCATGAAGCCTGTTCATTTGCTATCCTCCGGTGCGTCTACTTCAAGGTTGCTGATGGTGTTACGGTAGGTACTGAACCAAGACCCGCATCCATCACGGTGAAACCACCACTCTTTCTGAATACCTGCTGTACACGTGTTCATGTGGACATAGTTACACCAGTCGACAGGCGTTAGCCCTTCTTCGTCAGGTCGGGGCCCTTTATCTTCTCCACCATAGCGAAATTCATATCCATTGCGTTTGCCGCAGATAGGGCAGGTGAGTGTTAGTGCCATTGTTTTTCTCCTAATTTAGTGCAGCTAATTGTCCGGTGTATAACTGACCAGGGCTGCTGTTTCACCCATCAGCTGGTGTTTTTCGTATCGCCGCAGGTTAAACGGTTTGAGCATGTCAGGACAGCTACCGGTTGCCAGGAACTGGGCCATATATTTTCCGGCCGCTGAACAGGACTTAAAGCCGAAATACCCCCAGCCGCAGTCCATGTAAAACCCTTCGATGGGATCATTGCCGTCCAAAATCGGTGCCATGTCCGGGGTCATGTCGGCCAGGCCGCCCCAGATGCGCATGAACCTGACGCCCCGCAAGCAGGGCAGCCAATCCGACAGTGCTTCGGCCTGATGCTTGATGTAATGGGCCGTATTTTGCGTCGTGTAATTGGGCCATGGATCCATGTGGGCACCGGTGGCAATTTCACCTTTCAGTGTCTGGTTGGCGTAGCAGTGATAGGCACCGGAAGATACCACATGGTTGAGCAGTGGTTTCAGGGGTTGGGTTACCATGGCCTGGATGGTTAGCACGCTGATGGGAAGCTTGATACCCAGCATATGGTTGATGACACCTGCGCTATAGCCACCGGCGGATACCAGTACCCTGGGGGTATTAATGTGGCCGCGGCTGGTGGTGACGCCGGTGATTTTACCACCCTCCGTGTGAATGGCCGTGGCTTCTGTCTGCTGGTGGATGTGGACACCTTTTTTTGTACAACCTTTGGCCAGTCCCCATACAACCGCGTCATGGCGGACAATGCCGCCGGGAGGATGATACATGGCGCCCTGTATTGGAAAAGTAATGTCTTCTGATATGTTCAGTGCCGGTACCATCTCTTTGGCCTGCTTGGCATCGATCAGGTGGCTCTCCACCCCGTGGAACTGCGCCGTGGCGATGGTCATGCGAGCGGCTTTCATGGCGGCTTCGCTATGCATCAGGTTCAGATTCCCGCAGTTGTTGAACATTAAATTGAAGTCGAGCTCTTTCGTGAGTACCGGCCAGAGGTCAAGTGCCTCCTTGTAGAACGGGACATTATACTGTGTCCGCTGGTTTGCGCGCACGATGGCGGTGTTTCTCCCGGCCCCGCCAAACCCAATGTATCGTTTCTCGATGATGGCCACGTCGGTGAGGCCGTGGTCTCTGGCCAGGTAATAGGCCGTGGCAAGTCCATGCAGACCACCGCCAATGATCACCGCCTCGTAGCTTGATTTTAATCGGGGTTGTTTCCCCCACAGGGGTTTATGTTTAGAAAACATCATTGGTTCTCCTTATGGTGTCGCGTCAGATTGTGACGGGTTATTACGGTACGCATATCAAAAAGATTGTAATAGCACTATGCCAATGTAAGAAAACATGTCAAGCAAAAAAGAAATTGTGCAATGATTAACTTCAAAATCGATTGACATCTTTTGTTGTGTATGGTTATTTTCAATTATATTTCATGGGTTAGAGATTTAATCAGTGATGAAAGAAATCTTTCGTTAAACCATTTCAGGTGAGAAACTATGAAAGAAAACAAATCACACCCCGTCATAAGGCGCATCATGACACACCTGGCATCCTTGACACCCAAGGGGCGGGTTATCGGAAAATATATCATACAATATCCACGCAAAGCAGTTTTCATGACCACCAGGGAGCTATCCGAAGCCTGTGACGTCAGCGAAGCCACAGTTGTCAGATTTGTTACCCAACTGGGTTATGGTGGATATGGAGAATTTCTCCAGGCATTACGGGATTTCGTCGATACCGGGCTGACCTTGCAGGACAGAGTCGATCTTCCGGGAATG
>QMMS01000208.1 GCA_003647375.1 Deltaproteobacteria bacterium | reverse complement strand
GGATAATCCCTGTGCGAACGTGAAAAACTCGCTCCCAAGAGACCGTAATGCCGAACAGGGCCATATCTTTAAGATGAATTTTGTATTTTGAATACCGGATGAGTTTATCGGGTAATATTTACGAGCTGTTCGGCATAACGGGCTCTATGGACCTCAGACAGTTTCACTTTCGCACAGGGATCACCCATCCACTTTCGGGGTTGCCTTTGTTAAGAATATGGGATTTAGAAATAATTTCAAAGGATATGATCAAGAATGGCGGCAGGCTGTTTGTTTCCGGGACCGCGGCATTTTCAAGGGGTGGTTCGATTTGACAGAACCCCGATTATGACCTATAAGTCAGGCTTTAATTGGGTTCCTTAAACCCTTTTGTACATCTGATTGTAGAAGATCAATACAGAATTATTAAAACATGACGTCAGATTCGCTTGCGCTGCAGGTCCTGCGGCAAGCTTTACCCGGTTGAACGGTATCTTGGAGACAGCGACGATGTGTTGGATGAACTGTTGGCAGATGTATGTTGTGATAGGTTATAAGCCATGAACTTGGTACTTTCCAGTCTGTTCCCGGTTTTTTCACTTCTTTTTATCGGCAGTTTACTGAAGCGGTTGAAATTGACCAATGAGATGTTTTTAAAACTCTCTGACAGGCTGGTCTATTTTATTTTTTTCCCGGTCCTGCTTTTCTGGAAAATCGGGGGTGCAAAGACAGATGGCTTTGTGGATTGGCGTATGTGCATTGCCGCCCTTGTGTCGATTGCCGTAACTTACATTATCAGCGCTCTGGCGCTAAAGTTGTTCAACATATCCGACTACAAAGCCGGCTCCTTCTCCCAGGGCTGTTATCGGTTCAATACATATATCGGCATGGCGATTATTTTTTATGCTTTCGGTGAAGAGGGCATCAAGCACTTCGGCATACTCATTGGACTCGCCATCCCATTCATCAATATCCTGGCGGTGTCGACACTGATCTGGTATTCTGGGAAAACCACTTCTTCGGGTCATCGCCTGGGGATTTTTTTCAAGGAAATATTCACGAATCCCCTGGTTCTTTCCTGTGCTGCAGGTTTGGCATATTCCAGGATAATAGGTTCTTTTCCTGCCTATATCGACAATACCTTTCGTCTCATGTCGGCAGCAGCCCTCCCCCTGGCTCTCATCTCCATCGGAGGGGCCCTGAGCATGAAGGGATTGCGGGGCAACATAGGCATTTCAATCGTTGCATCGATCATTAAATTGCTGCTGCTGCCCCTGGTGGGATTTTTTATATTGAAGGAATTTCAGGTTACCGGGCTGTCGTTCAACGTGGCGATGATCTTTTTTACACTGCCGACGTCTGCATCCATTTATGTTCTCTCATCCCAACTCAACAGTGATACGGAACTGGCATCATCAGCCATAGTTCTCTCGACGATTTTCTCGTTTTTTTCTCTTTCTGTGGGACTGATGCTTTGAAGGAAAGCAGGATGGAAAATTTCAGATTGGTTGTGGAATATGACGGCACTGCTTATCATGGCTGGCAGCGGCAGAAGGCGGATCGGACCATTCAGGGAGAGATCGAAAAAGCGCTGGCGACCATGACGGGAAAATCCGTCAGTCTGGCAGGCTCCGGGAGGACAGATGCCGGTGTCCATGCTATCGGCCAGACTGCCAGTTTCAACAGTGATGCCGGTCTCAGCCCGGACATATACTTCAAAGGACTCAACAGCCTTCTTCCGGACGATATTCTCATCAGGGTGTGCGAATCGGTCGATCCGGCATTTCATGCCAGATACAATGCCCGGAGCAAGATTTATCAATACCGGATATTGAACAGGGACATGCCTTCCATCATGGAAAGACATTATGTCTGGCACATCAGGCGGCAGCTGAACATCGAAGCCATGCAGAAGGCCGTATCATATTTGGTGGGCGAACATGATTTCAAGGCATTCGAAGGGACCGGAAGCCCCAGAACCAGCACGGTTCGACATGTCATTCGTGCCGGGATACGGGAGACAAAGGGCGATCAAATTCTATTCGATATCGAAGCAGACGGTTTCCTGCGATATATGGTTCGCAATATCGTCGGCACCTTGGTCGATGTCGGGAAGGGGCGCATCCCGGGGGAAGATGTGAACCGGATTTTCCTTTCCAGGGACAGGAACCAGGCCGGTGCCACGGCACCGGCGAAGGGGTTGTTTTTGATGAAGGTGAATTATTAGTGTTAAGTTTTAGGTTTTAAGTTTTAGGAATGCCCAAAGCTGTCAGCTATTAGCAGCTATAAATTACGCGCGCAGCGCTAATGTCGTCCGAAGGACTAATGACGCACGAAGTGCGAATGACAGCCGAAGGTTAAATGGCGCGCGTAGCGCAAATATCGTCCGAAGGCTAATTCCCGCACGAAGGATTCAAATTACAAATGGGTAGAGTGTTTACCTTGGCTGAGCGATTGTCGAGGTTGCCGTAGCTGCAAGGAAGATGTCGTTCCGCAATAGTGGACTATGCGGTACGTCATTTGACGCTGCAGATGCGGTAAGATCGGCAGTCCCGCAGGGTTTCGAATTTTAAGAATATAAATCGATGAACTCCATTTTAAAAATCAAGTTTCTTAAAAGTTGAAACGATCAGCTCAGATCCTGGACGCCTTGCAGGACGATATCAAAAAGCTCCTGGATGTCGTTTTCTTCCAGACATGAAAAGGCAACTCTCAGGTTATCATCTCCGATGGAAATCAGACCTACACCATAGGTTTCCAGCAGGTGTAACCGGAGTTTTTCCGCATTGACGGACTTGAGCCGAATACACATGAAGTATCCTGAATTGAAAGGATAGACATCCCAGGCATCCTGGTATTTGGCGTCGGAAAGTACCGCCTTGACCTTGTTGGCTCTTTTTTTCAGGATATTGAATTTGTCCTGCTTTTCGCCTGGGAAATTTTCATTCTGCATCGATTTCAGGACAATGGATTGTCCCAGGTGAGATGCGTTGGAAATATTCCCTCGGATACATCCTGCGGTTTTTTTCTCCAGGGCATCATAGGTGGCGGCAAGATCATTTTTTGCTTGAAGGCCATATGTGATGAACCCGACCCTGAGACCCCAGACAAAGTTTTCCTTGGTACACCCATCCAGTTTGACGACAAGTAATCTCGGATCTTGGCCGCAAAGCCTGGCAAAGAGTGATTCCTTGAGCGTTTCAGGTTCGTAGAAAAGCCCGAAGTAAGAATCATCCGTGACGGCCAGAACATGATTGCCGGACTTGGCAATACCGGTCAGGATGGTGACGATCTGATCCCCTTCCTGATGCGTGGCGGTGTATCCGGTTGGATTGTGCGGAAAATTCAAGAGGACGGTAATTTTTTTATTTTTACGTGCCTCATCCTTGACGGCCTCTTCAAAAGCCGTGACGTTAAAGGCACCTGACGATGTAAAAATCGGGTACGAACGAATCCTGGCTGCTTTCCTCAGGCCAAAGATCATGTTGTAATTTCCCCACATCATGTCCGGTAGAATGACAACATCACCGGGGTCGATCCAAACATCCGCAAACATACTGATGCCGTGGGTAATACCGCACGTAACCACCGGGAGACTGATGGTTTTCCCTGCAAGAGATTGATTTTTCTCAAACAAGGCGTCCTGCCAGGCTTTGCGCAGATCTGGAATGCCGAAAGAGGGAGCATAGGTCAAAGATGCTCTGGGTGGGATATTCTTTATGGAATCCTTGACGGAATCAAAACACATGATGTCATCGGCTTCCGTTGCAATGCCGATGGTAGCATTCAGTTTGTGGGCTTTTTCCCTGGCTTCGGCACTTTGGCTCAGAATACCCTTTGGAAAAAAAAGTTGCTTGCCGATATCGGACAGCATTTCCATCAGGTGGGGATTTTCACTCTGGATGACCTGGTTCAACTCTTTGGCAATGGGATTCATTGGATAACCTCCGTATTCACGAATCAGTTCTTTTTGGATGTTCATACAAGTTGAATTGGAATCATGTCAAGTAGGATAATGGGATTATCAATGGTTTTAGGTGTTATGTTTTAGGTTTTAGGTAAGTCGGGGATAAAAGCCATTAACCCTTAGCGGTTCAGAATGTAGGCTGTTACGTGTTTTCACTGAGTCCCGAAAGTTGAGTTAACCTATAGAACCCATCTCAAAAATAAGATTTTGTTTCAAGATCAAGGCGATCTTGAGTTTCAATCCGCAGGAATACTTCTGTATTTTGAGGAGTTGAAACGAGAGAACAACACAGAGATTGAGATAAAAGACATTTTTGAGATAGGTTCTAAAAAAAACCCCGCTATAGAACAGAGCGGGGTTTGCCGTGGAATCGTTGGCGATATTACTTTCTGGCTCTTTTGGAAGCTTTGAGCGGATTGATCTTCTGTTTTTTACCCGTTTCGATGGTGATGTGGGATGCCAGATTGCAGTTTCCATTTTTCCATTTTTGTGATGGTTCGGGACATGCTGTGCAATACCAGCCGGCTGAGAATTCCTGGACGCGATTACATCCATTGCAGGTCTCAACGGTTTCATGGCAAAGCCCGCCGTTGTAGGAACAGCCTTGTGCGGTCATAAATGCGCACTCGGCACCGTTTCTGATTGTTGTACAAATCATTGGAATCACCTCCTTTAAGTTGAATTCATCAATAAAAAAGGCCTGAGAAAATAAACCCCGGCCCAATTATCTTACCGAAAATTTGCGCTGAACATAGTCAGGGAAAAGGGGTTTGTCAAATGATTTCTTGATTTTTTGAGGTAAAAAATGCATTAAATCCTTTGAAATTATTTCTAAATCCCATATGCTTAAAATTTGAAACGTTCAAAGTCTCATATTGATATAGGCGAAAGGAGTGGGTAGTCGTGAAATACGAGGACATAGAAACCAGGATCCCGACACTTGGGCGCGCCGGTATTCCTTCTCCAGCCAAGAGAGATCCAAATACCAGCATCAATGAAAGTTTTGTGGCGGACGACGAGGGGGTAATGATCGATGTTACCTTAAGCGGTTTTATGGACGCCATGAAAGCCGGCACGCCGGGGCCCCATTTCGAGCTGGCAGGCCCCAGGGAAAACATCTATTTCGACCCCAGTAAATTGCGCTGTGGTATCGTCACCTGCGGCGGACTCTGCCCTGGCCTCAACGATATCATTCGAGCGGTGGTGCTGGAGCTCTATTTTGGTTATGGTGTTACCAAAATCTACGGCTTTCGTTACGGGCTTCAGGGGTTTATTCCGAGATACGGCCATGACATCATCGAACTTGCCCCGAAATTCGTGGCTAACATTCTCGACAGGGGTGGTTCTATTCTCGGTTCTTCCAGAGGGCCCCAGGATATCGATGAGATCGTCGATAGCCTGGAAAGATTGAATATCGGTATTCTATTCATGGTCGGGGGGGACGGCACTCTTCGGGCCGCCGCCCGGATAAGCGACACCATTCTTGCACGCGGGTTAAAGATCAGTGTTATCGGCATTCCCAAGACAATCGACAACGATATATACATGGTGGCCCGTTCATTTGGGTTCGATACAGCCGTGGATGTGGCATCAAATGCAATCAAGAGTGCTCACAACGAGGCCCTGGGTTATCCGGATGGTATCGGCCTCATCAAGCTCATGGGGCGTTATTCCGGTTTCATTGCTGCAACAGCCGTTCTGGCGCAGCAGGACGTTAATTTTGTATTGATACCCGAAGTTGATTTTGATTTTGACGGTCCCAAGGGATTGCTGGCGAGCCTTGAAAAGCGGCTCGAGGAGAGGCGGCATGCTGTTATTGTGGTTGCTGAAGGGGCCGGGCAAAAATATTTTCAAGAAAATCTGAATGAACAGGATGAATCCGGAAATGTTCGCCTGAAGGATATCGGTATTTATTTGAAAGATGTCCTGACAACCTATTTTGAACAAAAAAATATAGATATTTCTCTAAAATATATCGATCCCAGTTATACCATCAGGAGCCTGCCGGCGAATGCCAATGACCATGTCTTTTGTTCTTTCCTGGGAAGGGATGCGGTACATGCGGGCATGGCCGGTAAAACAAAGGTGCTTATCGGGTATTGGAACTATAGCTTCGTTCACATCCCCATGGAAGCCTCCTCGGTGAAACGGAAGCAGGTGGATCCACACGGAAAGCTCTGGCGCAGTGTACTGGATGCGACGGGGCAGGGTTCCTTAAAAAACTGATCAGGGATTCTGGAGGGACTCGAACGAACGTCTTTTGACCCGCAGGATATAAGGGTCCCTGATGGCGTCCCCCTTGTAATCGAAGGATGTCGATCCGGTCACGCCGGGAAAATCAATCAGATTCAGCAGCTCGTCTTTGAGATGGCTCTTGAAACGTATGTGGGGGTTGACAAGTGTCTGCAGAAGAATCTTGGCGGAATCGTAGGCAACCGCCTCGATGAATCCCGGTTTTTCATCAAATGTGCCCTGAAAATTTTCCAGGAAAGCCCTGACCTTCGGGTCCTTGCTCTCAGAAAAAAAGCCGTCCGTTAGAACCGCATTCTGGATATAGTCCTGTGACATGCTGATTAGTTGTTGGGAGTGCCACAGGTTGGTCCCGATCAATACCACGTCTTCAATATCATAATAGGCCAGCTGGGGGGTAATCAGACCTGCTTTTTTGGCTGCGTCCGGTATGAACAGCGCGTCGAAATCAATGATGGGCTCAAGCGCGTCATCCCGTTTTCTACCACGAACGACATCATCCGCCAGCGGGCCCAGCGGTTGTGGAAACCCCCAGAAAAAAAGTTCCGGTATAGTCTTTGTTTCATCCGGTATGAAGGCGAACATATCGGTAGTTATTTTTGCCATCGGATCCGGGTCTACAGCTTCTTCAGGCGTAAACTCAAAGGTAATCTCGAGTTCTTTTGGTACCTTGTAATAAAGGCCCACCAGTTTTTTGATGGGATTGGCAAAGTCCGTATCCATAGGGTCATAAGATTCAACACCGACAACAGCCCCACCCAGGGAAAGCACTTCATCCCAGAAGAGATTCATGTATGTATTGCCATAGTTTTCATCCGGGTAGAGGATGGCAAACCGGTTGAGGCCCATCTTTTTTACCGCATATACAGCCATGGGCCTGGTTTGCATCCGGGGTGTTATGAAATTCCTGAAAACAAACTCACCGAGCCGTGTAATATTATCTTTCTGTGTAAAAAGGATGATGGGAATTCCTCTGCTTTGTGCTTCCATGGCAGCCGGCTCGGCTGAAATGATGGGCCCGATGATGGCGGAAACATTGGCTTCATCGAGTTCCCTTACCGCTTGAACAGCTTGGAAGGGATCCGAAGCAGTATCCTTGACAATGAAATTGATCGGCTTTTCTCCGTTGACACGATGGTATTCGTTCAGGGCGAGTTCAATGCCCTGCAGGGCTTTGTAGCCGTAGGTCTTGTAGGGGCCGCTGAGGGGCAGGAGGCAGCCGATGGAATGGGGACTGGAAATCGATTCCGAAAAAATCTCCCGTATCAGTTCTTTGGCCTGCCCGGCCTGTTCGTGCGCCGGGTGGCGGTTCACGAGTTCCGAAAGGACTGCAATGGCGTCATCGGTTCTGCCGGTTTCGAGATTGAGCAATCCCAGATGATATAGCAGGTGCCCACGCAATACACCGTCTTTCAGTCGGTCCAGCAGATAGATGGTGTTGATGGTGTCAAGGTGCGGCAGAACTTCTTTCAGCTTTTGAAGGATCCGGTCTTTTAACGGGGGAGGGGATTGATCGTACACCAGGCTGTAAAAGTAAAAAGCGTCCACGGGTGAGTCCATGGCAAGATAGGCGTCCCCCGTCATGGTTTCCTTCCTCAGACGCTGCTCCGGGGTGAGTTTTCTGTCTGGAATTTCAAACGAATACCGGATAACGTCTTCATATTTTCCCTCCCAGTCATACGAGCCCAGCATAGCAATCATCGTATCAGGTACCAGAGGGCTTTGCGGATGCCTCTCAAGGAGTGCCTTGTAGGAATTTCTGGCGAATTCAAAAGCACCCAGCAGAACGTGAATATCACCCACCCGTTTGAGCGCTGCATCTGCATGGACGCCATCGGGTCGATGTTGAATATAGTAACCACATTTTCCCAGGGCATCTTCAAACCGCTCTTCGGCAAACAATGCTTCGGCTTCCAGAAACACGTTTCCATAGTCGATGATTTCT
>QMMS01000207.1 GCA_003647375.1 Deltaproteobacteria bacterium | reverse complement strand
GCACCAAAGTGAATGGCGATCTCGAGTTTTTCGAAATTTCCGGCGGGAGCCAGCAGTTCCGGTTTTGGGCGTGTCTTATGTTTCATTCAATTACTTTAAGGGGCATACAGCAAATATTCAAGCCTATAAAATTGTTTTTACGATTTTATTCTGGTTTGCTTATTGCCACTTTTTATACTAATAGCTGTCCAACCGGTCATAATTTGTAACTTGTGCCCATCCACAAATGGTCTTTTTCCGCGATATCGGCGTTGGACGGCATGATTTAACTCCTCAAAATAGCACGCTATTACTCCGGGTTAAATCTGTCGTCCGCCTTGATCTCACGCAAAAATCCTCATTTCTGGACGGGCACTAACTAAGTTGCAAAATAAAATATTCTTGATGATTATAATGTCTGGAAACTAATATGCCGGGAAGCTATAAGGCTGGGAGGCTATGATGCTGGGAGGCCGCTACCGGCCATCAGCTATAAGCTGAAGGCAGCATCCCAGCCTCCCAGCCTCCCAGCCTCCTGGCCTCCTGGCATTTAAAAAGGTTTTAATTAAGTCTAAGTGGAACAGCTGAAGATGCGGTATTTATTGATCCTTTTATTGATAATTCAGGGAACGATTGTTTCATTGCCGGCCTGGGCCCAAAATGTCCATGTTACGGACCTGTTGGGACGACGCATGGCAATACCCAAAGACCCTGTGCGGGTGGTATCCCTGGCGCCGAACATTACGGAGATCGTTTATGCGCTTGGGCAGTCGCATCGCCTGGTGGGGGCCACGACCTATAGTGATTACCCGGCAGAGGCCGACATGCTTCCCAAGGTCGGTTCTTATGTCCATCTTGACCTGGAGCGCATCGTATTCCTGGCGCCGGACTTATGTCTGGCCATCAAGGATGGAAACCCCATTGCAGCTATATCGCGTCTGGAATCCATAGGTATACCGGTATATGCTGTCGATCCGAGAGATCTTGAGAGTGTCATGGATACCCTGTCCAGAATCGGCAGACTTTTACAGGCCGATAAACAGGCAAAACAGCTTGTTCAGGGTATGCGACGTCGGATCCAGGCAGTGGAGAGTCTGGTGGCCAAAACCGACCATCGGCCGGGTCTGTTTTTTCAAATTGGTATATCGCCCATTGTATCCGTGGGGACCAACACCTTTATTCATGAGCTGATCGTACAGGCCGGAGCCCGGAACCTGGCGGAGGGAGACATCCCGTATCCCCGGTTCAGCAAGGAGCAGGTGTTGGGGATGTCACCTGATGTCATCATTGTCACCTCCATGGCCCGTAAGGCCGTATTTGAGAAAATTAGACAAGACTGGTACCAATGGACGAATCTGCCGGCGGTAAAAAATGATCGAATTTATTTCAAGGATTCGGGTCTTTTCGATCGACCTTCACCTAGACTCGTGGACGCCCTGGAAATCCTGGTGAGGTTGATTCATCCGGAAATGTTCAAGGAACCCTCATGAGCGGAGATCATTCCGATATAGTAAAGCGTTTATCAACGGTGTCTGGCCTACTGCTCATAGTTCTGGTCGTGGTAATGCTGGTGGGCATTTCTATCGGGTCTTCCGGGAGTGGGGTAACATCCCTATGGCACATCATTACGGATCCGGATCATGCAGATCCCATGCTCCTCACGATCATATGGAAACTCCGTTTGCCGAGGGTGTTGCTGGCTGCGCTGGTGGGGGCAGCACTCTCGCTTGGGGGACTGGTCTTTCAGGCACTTTTGAGAAATCCCCTGGCGGAACCCTATATTCTCGGAATATCCGGGGGCTCGGCCATCGGTGCCATTTTAGGGATATTGCTGGGGCTTTCCCAGTTTCCGGGAATCACCCTGACATCATTTGCCGGCAGTCTTACCACCCTGCTGCTGATTATCGGCATTTCCGCGGGGCAGTCGATTCTGCAAAAGAACGCCCTGCTTCTGTCCGGTGTGATGGTGAACGCCTTTTGTTCGGCCGTGATCATGTTTCTGGTCTCCATGACACATGACGCACGTCTTCATAACATCATCTTCTGGTTGATGGGCGATCTTTCAATGGGGAGTTTGCAGCATACCGGAATTCTGGCCATGGCTTTGATTCCCTGTTTCGTGATTATATTCTGGTTTTCAAACACCATGAATCTCATGCTGATGGGAAAGGAGATGGCCCTGAGCATGGGAGTGAATATCAAACGTGCCACCGTCATTCTGCTGGTAACGACGTCCTTGATGGTGAGCGCCTGTGTCAGCCAGTGCGGACTTATCGGACTTGTCGGACTTGTCATTCCCCATCTCTTCCGTTTGATGCTGGGGTCTGATCATCGCATTCTATTTCCTGCTTGTGTTCTAGGGGGCGGTGCCTACATGGTTGCCTGCGATCTACTGGCAAGAGCGATTCCCCAGCACGGGGAAATGCCGGCAGGGGTGATAACTGCATTGATTGGCGCACCGCTGTTTATCTATCTTCTCAAGCGGAGTGGACGATGAAACACGCCATCACCCTGGAAAATATTCAGTATTCCTACGGCAGGGCGCTTGTGTTGCGGGACATCACGTTTTCGGTGACCCCGGGTGACTTTTTCATTGTCATCGGGCCGAATGGCTCCGGCAAAACCACCCTGATGAAACTGATTGCAGGAATCGCGCAGCCGGACACCGGCATGTTGGAAATTCTTGACCGTCCGATTCATTCCTACAGCCGAAAAATCCTGGCGAGACAAATAGCATTCGTACCCCAGTCGGTTCCCATTGACTTTCCCTTTTCCGTAAAAGAGGTTGTATTGATGGGGCGATCACCCTACCAGGGAGTGCTGGGTCTGGAGACTAAAGAAGATATCAAAAAGATGCAGCAGGCCATCACCTTTACGAGCATGACTCACCTGGCAGATCGAAAAATGAATCAGTTGAGCGGCGGTGAATGCCAGCGGGCTTTTATTGCCAGGGCAATTTGTCAGGAACCGAGTGTGCTTCTCCTGGATGAGCCAACGGCATCCCTCGATCTTTCTCATCAGATTCGCATCATGGACCTGATGGAAAAATTGAAAGCGGAAAAGCAGATTACCATTGTCATGGTGTCGCATGACGTGAACCTGGCCGCCATGTATGGTAACCGGCTGCTGTTGCTTGACAAAGGCCGTATTGCCGAAATCGGCCCGCCCCGGGAGGTTCTGACATATCAGAATTTGGAGAGATCCTATGGCTGTACGCTTTTGGTGGACAAAAACCCTCTGGGGGATGTTCCCAGGGTGACTCTTGTCCCGGGAAAATTTGTACCCAAATAATAATATCGCGGAGCGATATTATTTGACGCACCTGCGGTGCTTATTTTAAATATTCATTTGACACCCGAAAAAAGACTTGACGTACCACCCATTATTATTTATCAGCATAATAAGGTTCAGGTGCCATAGATTTAAAAATATCGAAGATATTTTTAAATGCTTAATAGGGAACTCCGTTAAAATCGGAGACGGACCCGCCGCTGTAACCCCTCCCTGATCACAGGGAACGCTTTCAGTCTTTGCGAGCCACTGTTCTGTTACAAAGAATGGGAAGGCTGCTGGAAGGGTGGGGGGAGTCAGAAGACCTGCCTGAATCTCAGATGGTGTCCTCGTGGTTAGGGACCCATTGACAGATCAGAGGATAAAAAAGGGGAATCCCGGATCGATGCAATCGGTCCGGGTTTTTTTTTGCCGGACCCGTTCTGATGTCGATGTTCTGTGGGAACATCATTCTTCAAACGAAACAAAATAAGAAACGGGGAAATGAACATGAAAAAAATGATGTGGATTCTTATGGGTATGATGTTTCTGGTGACGCCACCGGCAGGTGCTGAAATAGTAACGTTCGACGATTTAAGTCTGGATCCGGAGTCTTTTTACAATGGTTCTGACGGGGCCGGTGAATTCGAGACCACAGGTGTCATCTTCAATAATGTTTATGACGACACATTTGGCCCCTATTGGGAAGGGTTTTCCTATTCGAACACTACGGATACGACAACCCCTGATTTTACTAATCAATACAGTGTTATCACTGGAATAGGTGCCGATAACTCCGGTATCTACGGTGTTGCATATTTAGGGTTCATCGGCACCGTGCCAATCATCACCTTTGCGGATGAAGTCAATCTTGACGAGGTCTATATTACCAACACCACCTACGCATTTTTGGCTATGCAGGATGGAAATGCTCCTGCCAAGAAATTTGGCGGAGACACCGGGGATGATCCGGACTGGTATTTATTAACGATTATCGGAAAAGATGTCGATGAAAACGTTACGGATGTTATCGAATTCTATCTGGCGGACTTTCGTTTTGATAACAATTCTCAGGATTACATCGTTGAAAAGTGGACTTCTGTAGACCTGAGCAGTCTTGGTCAGGTCAAGACCGTCGAATTTTCTGTTTCTTCATCGGATATAGGTGCTTTTGGCATCAACACACCCACGTATTTTGCCATTGACAGTATCGTCATCGACCAGGACTCGGATGACGATAATGGCGGCGGCAATGGTTCCACCTGCTTTATACACTTGATAGGTGTGGACTGATTTTAGATAATATTAATCCGGTGGGTAAATGCTCCACGGTTGTCATTCCCGCGAAGGCGGGAATCCAGAAAGATACTGGATGCCGGATCAAGTCCGGCATGACGGGGGTTGGCTCTTGTCACCAGGTTAATAACGCAGCTTTCTGGATTCAGCAAACGCGAAATGAATACACCCATTTCGCTCTATCAAAGTGAAAACCGAAGATTTGGTTGTAAGCCTTAAGCAACCAGCATTGCTAACAGATCAGGACTAATTTTTTATTAGCAAATTTGTCGCCATGATACGACATCGAAAAATAAAAAGCTTTCTCGGCATGCTCTTTTTCGGCCTTCTTCCCCTTGTATTGCAAATGGGCAACGTTCCCTTGTTATACGCGCAAGAGACACTGGAGGAGAGTACAGTGTCTGAAACAGAGGAAACCCCGTCACGTTTCGAGTTGGATGAAATCGTGGTGACCGCCAGCGCTATGGAAGAACCCATCAACACCGTTCCCAGAAATATAACCGTGGTTACCCGGGAGGACATCGAACAGGCTCCCAGCAAGAATATTGTGGATCTGTTGAGCCGTGAGGCCGGTATCAATATGCGCAGTCTTTTCGGTAGTGACAAACAGGCGGTTATCGACATGCGTGGTATGGGGGCTACCGCGGCCAGCGATGTCATTGTCATGGTGGACGGCATACGCATGAATTCATCGGATATGTCCGGTGTCGATTTTTCCACGATTCCGTTGGAGATGATCGAACGCATCGAAATTGTCCGGGGAGCCGGATCGGTTATATACGGCAGTGGTGCAGTTGGCGGTGTGATCAATATCGTGACCCGTAAAGGTACCCCTTATAGAGAAACACGGCTCTATGCCGCTTATGGCAGTTATGACACAAAAGATGCACGAGCCGGTATGAGTGGCAGCGTTAAAGACCTGGGGTTTCATCTCACCGCCGGGTATTATGATTCCGAGGGTTACCGGGATAACAGCGATTTGATGAAAAAGGATGTGACCGGAGTTTTTGACTATTTTCTCACAGATGTTATTACGTTGAATCTCTCCGGGGCTTTCCATAAAGATGAGTATGGACTGCCGGGGCCTGTGGGAAAACAGGATGCCGACTCCAGCAAAGACCGTACCAAGACTGATTTTCCCAAAGATGACGGGGAGACCACTGATAAGCGGATTTCCGGTGGGTTCGATATCGATACGGATCACTGGGGATCCCTGAAGCTGGATGGGGGTTATCGCTGGCGGAACAATCAATATATCGTGGGATACAGCCCCCTGTTATCGAAATCCGACCAGACAGACGAGATCGAAGAAAAATCAAATACCATGACACTGATCTATGAAAAAGGTTATTCTCTTTTTGAACGGGCGCATACGTTTCAGCTCGGTATGGATCGCTTTTTCACCGATTATGTACGGAAGGAGAAACCCGGGGGTCCACGACAGAACAGCCAGATGACCTCGTTGGGTATTTTCACCAATAACCACTGGTCGTTATCCGAAAAGGCAGGATTTCAGTGGGGCTACAGGGTCAACCAGGTGGACGGAAAATTCCGCACAGATGATCGGGTCTCGTTTGGAGGGGTTCAGCGCTGGGTAAATGGCGACACCGATCACCCCGATTGGCGCAACACGGCCTATGATGTAGGTTTAACATACCGTTTGTTATCCGGGTTGACCATATACACGAACTATGCCACCCATTTCCGGGTTCCCAATGTTGACGAGCTTGCCGAGGCCGAACCGGGTCTGAAACCCCAGGAGGGAACCCAGGTGGAGGCGGGAGGGCGAATGCAAATAGGTAGTAACTTGGAAGCCGCCATCACCCTGTTCTCTATCGCCATCGAGGATGAAATTTACTTCAGCGAAATCAACCGTAATTATGACAAAAAGACGGTTCGAAACGGCATTGAAACAGATCTAAAATGGTACCCCAAATTATCTTTGTTCATTTGGGGCAACTACAGTTATACCGATGCAACATTTGAAGGGGACGATGCGACAGTGCCGCTGGTGCCCAGTCACAAGGGGTCTCTGGGAGTCGAGTGGGAGGTCGTGCATGGTTTGACCCTTTCTGCAACCGGCACATACGTCGGCTCGAGATATGATGGTAACGATGTGGACAACGACCGCTATGAGAAGCTGGATGCCTACCAGGTTTTTGACACCAAAGTAACTTATGGCAAAAATGGTCTCAAGGTTTTTGCCGGCGTCAACAACATTCTGGATGAACTATACGAAACATCCTCATTCAGCGAAAGTTATTACCCCATGCCCGGACGGAATTTTTATGCCGGGGCAGAGATGAGGTTTTGAAAACAGGGTCCAAGGATTCCAGGGTTCAAGGGTCCGAGGGGAAAAAGAGTAGGGTTCGAGGGTTGGAGGTTTGGAGGGGATATAAGAGCAGGGTCCAGGGTTCAAGGGTTCGAGGGTAATAGAGCTCATTGTGAGCTTGTTGGGTTAATGGAACGGGGGCGCGTTGGGGCTGTACACCGTTTGCTGAGGGCAACGCAATAAACTCAAGAAACACAATAACAAAGGCACTCTATCATATGTATGTGACCAGATGAGAAAAATAAAAACAATAGCCTGCCTTCTTCTAACGATGCAGCTTGTTGCCGTGCCGTTGACCTGGGCGGGGCCTTACCCACCTGCTGAGGATGAGGTTGGATCCCATGCCATATCCATGGATAACCATGCGCTGATATCCTGGGCCACCGGATATAGCGATTATATTGTGGGGGACAACGTGGAGGAGACCTGGCAGGTGCCGGGAAATGCATTGGGAGAGGCGGAAGGTAATTCCTTTGATGTCGTTGCACTGGGAAGTGGCGGCATGCTCACGCTGGTATTTGATCCACCCATCGAAAACGGAGAGGGCTGGGATTTCGCTGTCTTTGAGAATTCTTTCAGTGACCGATATTTGGAACTGGCCCATGTAGAGGTTTCATCGGACGGGATTGATTTTGTCCGTTTTGATGCCATTTCTCTGACTCCCAACCCTGTTCCCGGGTTTGGCAACATCGATCCCACGGATGTGGATGGCCTGGCCGGTAAATATCGACAGGGTTACGGGACCCCTTTTAATCTCGAGGATATATCGGATAAGCCCGGAGTGCTTTCCGGGAATGTTGATCTTTCCAGCATATCCCACATCAGAATTGTCGATGTCGTAGGTGACGGATCCTGCCTGGACAGTTCTGGAGAGGTCATCTATGATCCTTACCCCACGGCCGGTAGTGCAGGGTTTGATCTCGATGCCGTGGGGGTTTCAAACGGTGCCCCATACCCGGCCGGCGAATATATCCCGCCTGAACTTCCGCCGGAGAGTGATGATTCCGGGTTTGGTGATGATACGGGGTGCTTTGTCACGGCCATCCAAGCACCAATCAGAGCTATTTGGCTATACCGATGACTATAATTACTTAAATCCAAAGCACGAAATACGAAATACTAAACAATCCCAAATGACACAAATTAGAATGATTCAAGCAGCTTAACGTTTCAGGCATGGGCTATGTTTTGGTCATTTGATATTTTGATTTGTTTCGTATTTCGATATTCGAATTTTGGATTTATTACGATCGAACATATGCCAAAGCAAACCCTTTTAAG